>JABGQJ010000009.1 GCA_018648945.1 Victivallales bacterium | reverse complement strand
CGGGAAATGGCACCAAGGGCGAGTACTGTGTGGGTACTTGCCCAATCGGCAGACCTTCTCCGTCCACAGAGGAAGTACCGCCATGACCGCACGTGAACGCATCGAGACCGCCCTCCGGGGCGAGCGCCCGGACGAGATCCCCTTCACCATCTACGCCTCCAAGCCACCCACCGAGGCGGTGCTCCCAACCCTCAAGGCCCGCGGCATGGGACTGGTCGAGCGCATCGGCGTGTATGGCATGCAGTTCCCCAACTGCTCCTCCGCCTCCACCCGCTACGAGGAGAACGGGACGCAGCTCGTCCGCACCGACATCCACACGCCGTATGGCGACCTGCACGCCATTCGCCAACCCGCCGGCTTCACCACCTGGACCCACAAGTTCCTGTTCACCGACGAAGATGACTTCAAGGCCATCGCCTTCTACCTAAACGATGCCGTCATCACCCCGAGCTACGACCGCGCCCACCAGATGCTGAAGGACCAGGACGACAACACCATCATCCGCGCCAGCTTCGGCCTGGAACCTCTCCAGCACCTCATTTCCGGTGGCGTCTTCGGCACCATGAACTTCTGTCTGCAGTGGATGGAGAATCGCGACGAGATGCTGAAGCTCTACCGGATCATGGTCGAAAAGCGGCGAGCCGCCTACCCCATCGTCGCCCAGTCCCCGGTCGGGCACGCCAACTACGGCGGCAACGTCGTCCCCGAAATCGTCGGCCTCGATGCCTTCCAGAAATACTACGTCCCCAACTACCAGGAAGCTGCCGAGGAGATGCACCGGCACGGCAAGCTGATCGGCGTCCATTTCGACGCCAATTGCCGCCTCTTCGCCGACGACATCGCCCAGATGGACCTCGACTACGTCGAAGCGTTCACCCCGGCTCCCGACACGGACATGACCCTCCGCGAGGCCCGCGAAGCCTGGCCGGACAAGGTGATCTGGATCAACTACCCCTCCTCCGTCCATCTCCGCAGCGAGGAGGAGGTGGAGCAGATCACCGTCGAGCTGTGCGAGGCCGCCGATCCCGGCAGCGGCTTCCTGATTGGCATCACCGAGGATCTCCCCGCCAATCGCGAGGACGGCAACTACCGCGCCATCCTCGACGGTATCGACCGCTACGAGGCCGCGCGCAGGCATTGACCCCTTGCTTTCGTGCTGATCGGGACGATGTTGGCAGGCTCGTTACCGACTGTCAGCAACCACCTTGGGAATCCATGTCCGAACACCTTATCGCCACCGCGGCCTTTGGCCTGGAAGCAGTTGTCGCCAGAGAACTCAAGCAGCTCGGCTACCCCGACTCCAAGTCCGAAGCCGGCAGCGTGCGCTTTGCTGGCGACGAGCGGGCCATCTGCCGCACCAATCTCTGGCTGCGTTCCTCCGACCGCGTGCTGCTGGAGATCGGCCATTTCGAGGGCGCTGACTTCGACCAGCTCTTTGATGGCACCGCCGCCCTCCCCTGGGAACGCTGGCTGCCTGCCGACGCCAACTTCCCCGTGCGCGGCAAATCCGTCCGCTCGCAACTGAGCAGCGTCCCCGCCTGTCAGCGAACGGTCAAGAAAGCCATCGTCGAACGTCTGCTCAAGGCCCATCGTGTCCAAGCACTCCCCGAGACCGGGGCCAAGTTCCCCATCCAGGTCAGCCTGCTCAACAACCAGGTCAGCCTGACCATCGACACCAGCGGTATCGGCCTGCACAAGCGCGGCTACCGTCAGCGTGCCGGCCTGGCACCGCTCAAAGAGACCATGGCCGCCGCCCTCGTCCAACTGAGCTACTGGCGGCCCGACCGCCCCTTCCTCGACCCGTTCTGCGGCACCGGCACCATTCCCATCGAGGCAGTCTTGCTCGGGCTCAACCGAGCCCCCGGCCTGCACCGCCAGTTCGCCGCCGAGGCCTGGCCGTGCCTGTCCGCCGACCTCTGGCACGACGCCCGCGAGGAGGCGCGCGACCTGCTCCGCAAGGACGTCTCGCTGCAGGTCGTCGGCAGCGACTGCGACCCCCGCGCCCTGCGGGCGGCTCGCGAACACGCCAGGTTCGCGGGCATCGAGTCCCAGATCGAGTGGCGACAGCAGGATGTCTGCGAAATCCGCTGCGAACACGACTACGGCTGCATCATCACCAATCCTCCCTACGGCGAGCGGCTGGGCGAGCAGCAGGAGATCGAGGAACTCTACCGCATCCTTCCCGGCGTCCTCGGCGGCTTCCCCACTTGGTCCCACTACCTCATCACCTCGCACCCCTACTTCGAGGCCATCGTGGGCCGTCGCGCCGACCGGCGCCGCAAGCTCTACAACGGGCGCATCGAGTGTACCTACTACCAATTCCACGGCCCCCGTCCGCCAAGAGCGGGCGAGCCCGTCGCGGCAGCCCCGGCCGACGCAATCCCAACCGAGGAATCAGTCCCGGCCAGGACCCCGCCGGCCGCTGCCAAGGCCCCCGTAGCGCCCTTGGTTCCTGCTCCCCAGGCTCCGAAGCCCGTTCCGGCCAGCAGTCCGGCACCCCGGACTGAGCCACCCAGCGCGCCGAAGCCCCGTGCGCCCCAGATCCCGGCGCCCATCTCGCAAGAGATCCCCACTCCCCGCGCCGAGCAACCCAGCGCGCCGAAACCCCGTGCGCCCCAGATCCCGGCACCCACCCCGCAGGAGACCCCCACTCCCCGCGCCGAGCAACCCAGCGCACCGAGTACTCCCGCTCCGCAGCAGCCGGCCCCGGCGGTGCCCGAGGCCCCGGCACCAGAACCCGAGTGGGAGCCCGCCTTCAGTGGGCTTCCCGAACGGGCCGAGGAACAGGCCACGACCTTCCGGCGACGACTGGAGAAGCGCGCCCACCACCTGCGCCGCTGGCCCACGAAACAGGGCATCACCTGCTACCGAATCTACGACCGCGATGTCCCCGGCGTGCCCCTGGTCGTCGACCGCTACGAGGACTGCCTGCACATCACCGAATACCGGCGCGAAGACGACCATTTCCCTGGCCAACACGAAGCGTGGCTGGAGCTCATGGTCGAGACCGCCGCCGAGACCCTCGACGTCTCCCGCACCAACACCTACCTCAAAGCTCGCGAGCGACAAGTGGGCAAGACCCAGCACGAGCGCGTAGCCGAGACCAAGGAAGCGAAGATCGCCCACGAAGGCGGCCTCAAATTCGAGCTGAACCTCACCGACTACATCGACACCGGCCTCTTCCTCGACCACCGTCAAACCCGGGCCATGGTCCGCAAGATGGCGGCCGACAAGGACGTGCTGAACCTCTTCTGCTACACCGGCTCTTTCTCCGTCTACGCCGCCGCTGGCGGCGCCCGCTCCACCTGCTCGGTCGACCTCTCCGCCACCTACCTCACCTGGGCCCGGCGGAACCTGCAGCTCAACGGCTTCGGCAATCCCGACTCCCACCAGCTGATTCGCAGCGACGTGCTCACCTTCCTGCGCGACCTGCCCGTCGAGGGCCGCTTCGACATCGCCATCGTCGATCCCCCCACCTTCTCCAACAGCAAGTCCACCGAGACCGTGTTCGACATCCAGCGCGACCAGCGCGAGCTCCTTGGCCTCACCATGCGCTGGCTGCGCCCCGGCGGGGTCTGCATTTTTTCAAGCAACCGCCGCAAGTTCAAGTTCGAGGCCGACGACCTCGAACTGATCAGCCAATCCCGCGAGATCACCAACCAGACCTTGCCCGACGACTTCCGGCAGCGGGGCGCCCACCGCTGCTGGCGCCTCGTCCGCAGGGGCTGATCCTCTCGGGCACGAATGCCAATAGGTGCTGGGAAGAGAACTGGCCTAGTCGTACCTGTGCTCTGGCTCATGGGCTCTGCACTGCGCTGATCGGGATCCGCCATACGGAACCACATATGGCGATGACGAGTCCAGAAGGAGTGCAGCAAACACACGACCCACATAAAGGCCAGGCAGATGTGGAAACTGTTGGTCATCTCCGTAGCGGTGGCATTGGCACCACCGCCCGTCGCCTTCCGCGACCGGGACTCCCTGCCGGTTGGGCAGAAGGACAAGGCGATCTTTGCGGGCGGTTGTTTCTGGGGACTGGAGTCCTACTTCCGCAAAGCTCCCGGCGTTACCGCCACGACGGTCGGCTACACCGGGGGTACGGTCGAGCATCCCACCTACGAGCAAGTCTGCACCAAGCGCACCGGGCATCTCGAAGCCATCGAGATCGTCTTCGACTCTACCAAGACTTCGTACGAGGCCCTGACCAAGCTCTTCTTCGAGATTCGCGAACCCGTGCGGGCAGATGAGCCAGGCGGGGGTGCTGACAAGCGATTCCACTCTGCGGTGTTCTATCTGGGAGACGAGCAGAAAGTCATCGCCGAGGGGTTGATCGGCGGGGTGGCGAAGAAGGGGTACAGGGTTGTCACGCGGGTGGTCGAGGCGGGCGCGTTCTGGCCTGCGGAGGAGTACCATCAGGACTACTACGAGAAGCTGGGCAAGGCTCCGCACTGCCATACCCTCCCCCCACGGTCCTGACTTCTTGATCGAGCGGGTGGTCCGGCCAGTGCCCGGCGGCTCGACAGAGTCTCGCCCTCCATAGCGTGCCGGCAATTCCGGGGACGGGGTGGGGTACGTTCCGCTTGACTCCGGCGGCTCGACCGTTAGGCTGACTTGACGCGTATGCACCCGGTTGGCAGGAGGCCATCGAGGCAGGACGCGAAGTGGGCGCTTAAGAGGATCGGGAACATGGGCACTGAGGAACGTGCAAAGACGAGTCCCCCGGCGAGTTTTGGTGGGGTGGTCCCCAGTCTCGCTCTGAAGGCGGAGCTCGGGCCTCCCCGCTCGGAGTGCGGGGTCGGCGCCCTGATGGCGTGGGCGGACCGCCTGTGGGCGATCAGCTACGTCTCCAGCCTGCGCAATTCCGGCGTGGGGACCGGGCTCTACGAGATCGACGAGGACCTCCGGATCACCAAGCATCCGGAGAGTCGGACAGGGGTCTTCACCAACCGCTTTGTCCACTTCCCGAGCAACCAGCTGATCATGGGGCCGCACGTCATCGATGCCGAGGGCAAGGTCCGCACGACCGAGGGGTTGGACATGCGCATCGGGGCGACGATGACGCACCTCTTCGACCCGGAGAACATGGTCTACATGCTGGGCATGGAGGGCGAGTTCTTCGAGATGAACGTACACACGCTGAAGTGCCACCAAGTCGCCGATCTGGTGAAGGAACTCGACCTGCCCTTTGTGCACTTCAAAGCAGGCTATACGGGCTATGGCCGGGTGGTGGTGGCTGACAACAGCTACGACAACGAGGAATTCGAGGGCAGAAGGAAGGCGGGTGTGCTGGCCGAGTGGGACGGCACAGAGTGGAACATAATCGAGCGCTCCCCCTTCGTGGAAGTCGCCGGGCGCGGTGCCAACGTACCCATCTTCGCGACGGGCTGGGACAGGGCTTCGGCTCTGCTCCAAGTCTACACCGACGGGAACAACGAATGGACGCGCTACCGCCTACCCAAAGCGTCCCACACCTATGACCATGTGTGGTCCACTGAGTGGCCGCGTATCCGCGAGACGGAGCATGAACGGTTCCTGATGGACCACCATGGGCTTTTCTACGAACTACCCCAGTGGACCTATGGGAACCGGGTCCGGGGGTTGCGCCCCATCAGCACACATCTCTGGGTGCTGGGCGATTTCTGCACCTTTCGTGGCATGCTCGTGCTGGGGGCCGACAACGCCAGCCCCGGCGGTCCCAGTAACACGCTCCAGGGCGAGCCTCAGTCCGGGCTGTGGTTCGGCAAGACGGACGACCTGTGGCAGTTTGGCAAGCCGAAGGGATGGGGCGGTCCATGGTGGGAAACGGCCGTGCAGGCCGACGTGCCCTCCGATCCCTACCTGATGACCGGATTCGACAAGAAGTGCCTACACGTCTCCCATGATGCCAGCCAGCCGATTACGGTCACCATCGAGGTCGATTTCATGGGGAGTGGCACGTGGAGTACCTACGAGGTCCTCCAGGTCGATGCCAAGGGATACGCACACCACGAGTTCCCGGATGCGTTCAGCGCGCATTGGGTACGACTCAGCATGGACGCTGATTGCGTGGCAAGTGCCCAGTTCCATTACTCCTGAGCATTGACGTACCGGCAGAAAGCCGCGGCGATGGGCACTAGGGTCAACTGCGGGGCGTCTGGTTGCGTGCGGGCTACCTCGTGATCTTGCGCAGGCCTGCTTGGTAGTCGGCCTCGGCCTTGGGGACCCAGCAGGCGCGGCACTGGCAGGCGGATTGCTGGCAGGTGCCGGCCAGATCCTGGGCAGGAAGCGGCGAGAGCGAAGCTTGCACCAAGGTGCGGAGTTCGTCCCAACCAGCATTCTTCGGCAACTGGCCCCAGCCGCCGGATGCAACGGGAAGACCGGTGAGGAGAATCCGGCTCTGCTCGGGATCACCCACGTTCACCAGAGCCGCAAAGGGCTGCTCGGAGATCTTGGTCCCAAAACGCTTGGCCGCCGCCGCCCGGAGCCGGATTTCGGCCTCGGGTATAGGTAGCCGCCACTCGGCCTTGTTCCAGGTGTAGCCGCCGTAGAAGGGGGCGTTCAGATCGAGCCACTGGGCCACGCGACGGAAGTCGGCGGCGGGGAGCTTGACCCGTCCACCATGGCCGCTCAGCAGGATCTTGGCAAGACGACTGGCCCGCGCGCCGTAGTCGCTTGGGCGGCTGGCGACGGACTCGCGGTTGCGGTGGGCCACCACCACCAATCCCTTGCGCTTGGTGAGGGACTGGTACGCGGTGCTGGTGCGGGGGTGACCGAGGCGCAGCGGCGCCGTATCCATGGTGCCCAGCAGACTCAACCCGCCCGCCGGTTTCTTGCCCAGGCCATGGCAGGAAATGCAGTGACGGTCCAGCACCGGCTGCACGGTCCGCACGAAGGACAGGCCTCCTGAGTAGCGGGGGCCAACCGCAGGCTCAAGCTCGGGATAGATGCGTTTTGCGGGGGTCCGCGCCGTGCGAGGAGCGGCACGCCGGGGCTCATGGCAGCCAACGCAGCTCATGGTCTCGCCTGGTTGCAGGTAGACGAAGGTACGCATGCTCATCACCGACTGCCCGTGCTTGTCCACCAGCTGGAACAGCAGGGCCGCTCCAGCGGGCGCCGTGAACGCGACGGACCCGTCCTTGGCTACCGGGGCCAGCCCGACGATGCCCTTGCTGACCTCGAACAGCACCTGGCCGCGATCCGGCACGCGCTGCACGGGCTGGGAGTCGATGCGGACCACGCGCAACGCCGCTACCTCGTCGGGAATCGACTGGGTGCTACGCCGTACATTCTGCACGTACACCCGCCCCTTCCGCGGCGCATCCGCCGGCAACATGGAGGGCCAGGCGGGGGGGCGGGGACGGGGTACCAGGGGGATCGGCGCAAAGCAGCTCATCTTCGGGTCGCGGTAGATCAGTTCGCGCCCACCCAACGTATCCACCAGATAGAGCGAGTAGGCATTCGGCCTCTGCGACTCCTTGCCCTGACTGCGCAACTGGGCGGGGGTGTATGCAGCCAGGAAGAGGTCTTCGCTCAGCGGCCAAGGCGTGACGAACGCGCCGACCGGGTACCCTTCGGTTTCCGGGAAGGCGATCTCCGGCGTGATGCGCTCGATGGGATCGGGGCCATCCTCGCCCTTGGCCGGGTCGATGACGATGATCGAGCCAGCCGTATAGGCGTGGTGCGCAGCCGCCGTGCCCACCACCTTGCGCGAACCGGGGATGGCGCGGGACTCCAGGATGTTGCAGGGGTTGCGCGTGTAGTTGCCATAGAAGTGGGCGGTGCCGGTACCGTCCGGACGGGTGGTCCAGAGACTCTGATAGATGGTATCGTGGCGGTTGATGTAGTCCCAACGGGTCCAGATGATGCGGCCATCGGCCAGCATGCTGGGGTCCCACTCGTTGGCCTCGCCAAAGGACATGGCTCGGATATTGCGGCCGCCTTCGTCGGCGCGGTAGAGGAGATAGGTGGGGCAGTAGCGGCCGCCGTGGTGGCAGCGCACGCCGCCCTGATTGCGGGTGGAAATGAAGGCAAATCCGCCGTCGGGCAGATAGCAGGGGTCCCAGTCTTCGACCAGTACGGTTCGGCGTCCTGCCGCCGTAACCATGGAATCGTCCGCCGTGCCGGTGAGCTGGCGCAAGCCGGTGCCATCGACGCCAATCTCATAGATGAAGGAGCGCTTCAGCTTGGCGTCCTTCACCGTCTGGTCACAGTGGGAGAACAGGATGCGCTTGGCATCAAAGGAAAGGTCCGGGTGCAGCACCGTGCCAGGCGGGAGCTTCCCCTTGAGAAGGACGGTCTCCGTCGGTGTCTCCGACCGCCAATTGTCAAGGATGACCAGCCCGGCGCCGATGCCATTGTAGCGCCCCAGATACTGGTCGGTCTGATGTTGGAAGGTGGGTGGCGGGCGCTTGTTGATGAGCAGGCGTCTGAAGGCGAGAGCGGGATGGGAAAGTATGGTCTTCCGGCGCAGGGCCAGGGCTTCCAGACGAAGGGGTTCTGGCTCGCCCGTCCCGATCTGGGCTACCCGTTGCGCCAACGCCTTCAGTTCAGTAGCCAAGCGGGGGCGCGGGGACGCCTTCTGCACGAAATCGAGGGTGAGGGCCGCCATCGCCATGGCACCCGCGAGAGTCGAAGTGTCGGGGCCTTGCCGCTTGCGCACGACCGGTGGCTTCGGCACGCCATGTCGTTGAGCATCTGGGCTGGGTTTCGAGCGGAAACGGACCCCATCCGCCAGCAGTTCGAGTTCGGCGACCGAGGTCCACTGCCGGCCGCCAATCTCGGAAGACGCGCGCAGACGCACGAAGCGAGCTCGTACGGGGGCGGGGAACGTCACTGTGTCGGCACCGGCCTGCTTGGTGAAGGTCCCCTGGGCGACTGCCTTGCCCCAGGTCTTGCCATCGGCAGAGACGAGCAGGACGTATTTGCCGATGGTCCCGTTGACCCCGTTCAGGCGTCGCTGATAACGGAACCCCTTGAGGGGGAACTCGGTGCCGAGGTCGATGGTCAGCTCATGGGGCAGCTTGGTCTCGGCCGCACCCCAGGGGGTATGCCACATGGTCTCCGGATCGCCATCCAGGGCGTTCGTGCCTTCGTAGCCAGCGGCGCCACTGTCGGCCCTGACCGTCACCTGAACGGTGCGAGGCGCGGCAACAAGCAGAGGGAGCGAACAAAGGAACGCGAACAAGCACGGGGCGTATCGGGAGACGGGCATGGGACGCTCCTGGACATCCGGGCATCTGGTGTGTGGCACACCATATCCCAACCGGCTCCGCCAGTCCATCCGTCCGCAACTGGAAGTCGCAGTAGCAGCGAGCACTTGCGCACACGGCCCAATCAGGATAACGTATAGGAGTGTTTTGCCTCGTCTGCCTTCTGGGGCTTTGCAGCCCCGATGCCACACCTCTTGATGGCTCCCGGCGCAGTGGCGAACCGCACGGACCGCAGGACCGGAGAACCGGAGAGGTATTGGACGGTCCGAGTTGCTAGAGCACAGAAAGGGCTTGAGATGGGCAAAGAAAAAAACTCGACGACATTCGACCACGAGGTCGTCCAGAGTGTCCTGTCACACCGCCTGGACCAGGCGGACCTGGACCATATTCTCCGTCTCCTGTCGGTCGAGGACCGCGACGAACTGCTCACCAAGGTCGGCGAACTCCTCGGTCGTGTCTCCACCTTGATCGATGTCTCTCACCGGGTCCACGACACGCTGGACCTGGACGTTCTTCTTCCCCGGCTGATGGCGATCATCACCGAAGCTCTGGACGCAGACCGTAGTTCTCTCTTCCTCTACGACGAGCGCACCGACGAGCTCTATTCCCGCGTCGCTCAGGGCGCCGGGACTGCCGAACTGCGCTTCCCAGCCGGTTCCGGTATCGCCGGTGCCGTTTTCCGCAGCAATCGCGCCACCATCATCGCCGATGCCTATGCGGACGACCGCTTCAACCGCGAGATTGACCAAGACACTGGGTACCACACCCGCAACATTCTCTGCGCGCCCATCACCAACAGCGGCGTCCCCATCGGTGTCACCCAGGTGCTTAACAAGCTGGACGGCCCCTTCACCGATGACGACTTGGTCCTCCTTCAGGCTCTCGGTGCCCAGGCTGCCAGTTCCCTCACCAATGCCCAGCTCTATGAACGGGCGGAGGAGTCCCGGCGCGAACAGGACCGCTTGATCGAGCTGACCAAAGAGATCTCCACGGAACTTCAGCTCGACACCCTCCTGGAGAAGATCGTCCTTGTCGCCACCGATATTCTGCATGCCGACCGCAGCACGCTCTTCCTCCACGACGACCGCACCAGCGAGCTTTGGTCACGGGTGGCGCAAGGCCTGAGCACAACCGAGATCCGCTTCCCGGACAGCGTGGGCATTGCCGGGACCTGCTTCACCAGCAACGAGACGATCAACATCCCCGACCCCTATACCGACGACCGTTTCAACCCTGCCTTCGACCGGAAGACCGGCTTCATCACCCGCAACATCCTCTGCATGCCAGTGGTCTCCAAGGACGGCAACCCCATCGGTGTGATGCAGGTGCTGAACAAAAGCCGCGGGCCGTTCAACGACGAGGACGAGTCCCGGCTCCGCGCATTTGCCTCCCAGGCCAGCGTCGCCCTTGACAATGCCCGCCTCTTCGAAGAGATCCGGAACGCCAGAAACTACAACGAGAGCATTCTCCGCAGCCTGACCAATGCGGTCGTCACGCTTGACTCCGAACAACGGATCATCAAGGTCAACGAGGCAGCGCAGCGCATCCTCGGCATCGACCCCGACTCCCTCGTCGGCGAATCACTCGCCGACACTCTCGGACCCGCCAATCCCTGGCTCCTCTCCAGTCTGGAGAAGGTCCGCCGGACCGGCCACCCAGACCTCAACGTGGACGTCTCGCTGGCCATGTCCCACTCCGACGAAACGGTCTCGGTCAACCTTACCGTCGTCCCCATGCTTGATGTCCACCACAAGCCCATGGGCACAATGCTCGTGGCGGAAGACATCGGCAACGAGAAGCGCCTCCGCAGCACCATGGCCCGGTATATGACCAAGGAAGTCGCCGACCGGCTCCTCGAAGAAGGCGAATCCACCCTCGGCGGCCGAGCGCAGGAAGTCACCATCCTGTTCAGCGACATCCGCGACTTCACCCCCCTGACCGAGCAGCTTGGCGCGCGGGAAACGGTCGGCATGCTCAACGAGTACTTCTCCGAGATGGTCGATGTCATCTTCCAGCATGGCGGCATCCTGGACAAGTACATTGGCGACGCGATCATGGCTCTCTTCGGCGCTCCCTTCCAGAGCGGGCGAGACGCCGACAAGGCCGTCGCCGTCGCCAACGACATGATGCGCGCCCTGGCCACCCACAACATCAAGCGTCAAGGAGTGGGCGACGCGCCCATCCGCATCGGCATCGGCATCAGTACCGGCGAAGTGGTCGTCGGCAATATCGGCTCGCCTCAGCGCATGGACTACACCGTCATTGGCGACAGTGTGAACCTCGCCTCTCGCCTGGAGGCCGCCAACAAGTACTACGGCACCAGCATTCTCATCGGTGCCCGGTGCGCTTCCCAGCTCCACGACGCGGTCTGCACCCGCGAAATCGAGCTGCTTCGCGTCAAGGGGAAAAGCCAACCGGTCCCCATCCACGAGGTCCTGGACTACCACGGGGACGCGACCTTCCCGCATCTGCAGCGGGTCCTGTCCGATTTTGAGCAAGGCGTCCAACTCTACCGCAAGCGGGACTTCACCAAAGCCCTGAAGCGTTTCGAGAACGTCCTCAACTGCCATCCTGTCGATGGGCCGTCCCTGGTCTATATGCAGCGCTGCCAGAAGCTCATCGCCAAGCCGCCGAAGGATGACTGGACTCCAGTCCGAGTCCTTACCACCAAATAGACGGCAGCAGCGCTCTGTCCGGCTTCGTCTGCTAGCACCAAGTCGTGCAGACCAGCGGGCCTTGGCTTGGGCAACCTGCTACTGGTGGGCGCAGGGCCAGGCGTGCGACCTGCGCGCCTGAGACGTGCACTCGGTGGTCCACGAACGGCTCAGACCAAGTTCCGCTCGTACTCAGGCAGGGCTTCCTGCAAGACTTGGCGGACCTGGGCCAGCTTCCACTCCACATGCGGCCGGTCAGTCATGTACTCCATGCTCGGCTCCCACCCAAGGCGCGAGTCGGCCTCGACGAGGGGGATGGTGGCGGCGGCGTTGCGGATTTCCTCTTCGGCAAGCTCGCGCATTGCCGCCAACGCGGCACGCTTGGCAGGGAGATCGCTGCCCTCGTCACGCAGCACCTGCTGGAGCAGATACCAGCGTTTGACATGGATCGTGGTCACCACGCAGTGCAGAATGAACTCGCCGAGGCCCAACATCGCGCGGGCCTTCGCCTGCTTGCGTTCGGGGGCCTTCTCGATGGCGCAGCGGAGACAGGACAGCCCCTGCTCCCAACGGGCGCTCATCCGGCGGAGGAGGCGGATCTCCACGGGAACGTCCGCCGGCTTGTGGGACCGGTAGAGAGTCCTCAGAATTCGGCTGCCAAAGTGGGCAAAGTCGGCGCTGGGGAACTCCACATCATGATCCAGGAAGACCAACGGGTAGGCGGGCCCGACACGGAAGGGCCCATACTGGTCCTCATTGGTCGGCACATAGTCGCGGAACGCTTCGCTCCAGTGTTGCCAAGCCTGGAGCGCGAACTCGGCACCGTCGCCGAAGTCGCGCGCGGCGATCTGGGCGATGACCTTGTCGAAGTCGCGCCGGGGACGCCAGTAGCTCCACTTGGCCAATTCGCTGACAAAGGAGGGCCAGAAGCCGAAATGGTGCGACTCCATCAACCCACACAGTCCCCAGTCCTTGTTCGCCGCCAGCAGCGCATCGTGGCGACGACGCCACTGGTAGGGGATGGGCTGGTAGGGGATGACCCCGATATCCCAGGTCAGCCCGCCGGTATTGGACATGGCATAGAGTGGGATGCCGCACTCCTTGGCGACTTTGGCCTCGCTGCTGAAGTAACTGCCGGGCCCCTCGAAGGACGCCGTGTAGTCCACGCAACGGGTGGTGATGCCCTCCTTCTCCACATTCTCGAACATCTCGAAGGTGACCTGCAGGGAGATGTCCTGCGGCAGCGAGCGGACCAGCGCCAGCCGGTCGGCTTCGGGAGCCCAGCCCCAGTTGTAGGTCCAGAAGACGATGTCCGCCTGCGGACAGTTGCGCCGGATGATGCCCTTGAGAAGCTCCAACCACTGTGGATAGTCCCGGCACGGCCACCAGCCGGGGGACGGGCGCCTGTCCTTCTCACCGCCCTCGGGAACGGGGCAATGGCGGGTCCGCCCCCGAGTGCGCTCGTCCTTGCTGGCGAACTCGCAGGACTCGCCCACAAAGACGATCCCCTTGGCTTTGGGATGGGCACGCATGAGCTCGCCATATGTGCTGTCGTAGAAGGCGGGGGCCTCGTACTCATCCGGGTGCTTGCTGCTGTGCAGGTAGCTGTAGAGGTAGACGTCAAGGCCGAAACCAGCGGCCCGGTCGATCAGGTCGTTGATGTCCAAATGCCCCATGGTGGTCGTGTTCGGCCCCTTGACGAAGACCAGAACCGCATCGATGCCCGCGTGGGCGATGGCGTTCAGGTGAGGGTCCGGGAACTCGTCGATTCCCCAGCCCGAGTGGATCATGCGGGGCTGGAAAACGGGGGTGCGGACCTCGTCGCCAAGTTGGAGGAAGGGAGCTTCGCGCAGGTTCATCACGTCTTCCAGGAAGTAGCATCCCTGCCCCACGCCACGCTCGTCGTGCCCACAGACCACCACGGCGTCGCCCTTCACCACGAGCCGGTAGGAGCGCGACTCGACCAGCCCCTCGCAGAGCTCCGGCAGATCCTCCCCCGTCCCCAGGATGATCGCCCGGGGAGCCGCCTCGGCCAAGGCCGCTGCGGGATCCTTCCGTTCGAGTAGCAGAGAGACCCCCAGGCTGGTCAGAAAGTAGTCCTGCAGATCCTGAGCCACCCGGATCAGATACGAGCTCGACGCGGGAGCCAACACCACCCGCCAGCCGGGGCCAACAGCCACCTCGGCCCGTGTCGGGCGCGCACCCGGATCGTGCCGGTTCGGTTCGTGGACCTGGTTGAGCCGCCGCCGGAACTCATAGTTTCGCTCACTCATCGGCAACTCCTTGATCAACAGCTGAGATCACCAGCCACACCAACACCAGGCCCCAACCTATGCGCCCCCTCCGCTCGGCGCAAGTCGCGACCGGCTGGCAACCGCGGGGGGAGCGGGAGACGCCAGCCAAAAGCCCGTGTTTCGTGCGCGTGAAGCAGGGAAAGGCGGGAGGCGGCGTGTATGGTATGCCAGTCCGTGTCCATGGTCCAGCCGAGGGTAGTTGCATGTCCACCGCCATCCCCACCGCTCGTCAGCTCGAATACCAAGACTGGGAATTCGGGATCTTCCTTCACTACGGCATCCGTTCCTTCTACGAAGGGCATCGCGACTGGGACGGCAAGCAGATGGAGCCAGACGGCTTCCAGCCCACGGAATTCAACCCCGATCAGTGGGCCGAAGCAGCCGCCAAGGCGGGAGCCACGTACATGGTGCTGACCGCCAAGCACCACGATGGCTTTGCCAACTGGCCGACCAAGTTCTCGGACTTCTCCGTGGGCTCGTCCTCCTGGCAGAACGGCGAGGGGAACGTGGTGCGCGACTACGTGGCCGCGTGCCGTCGGCACGGCATCAAGCCTGGACTCTACTACTCCCCCGCCGAGTGGGGCAACAAGACCTACGACGACCCCAAGGCCTACGACGACTACTTCATCAACCAAATCTCCGAGATCCTCGAACCCTATGGCGAGATCGACATCCTCTGGTTTGACGGCTGCGGCTCGTCCGGTCACGAGTACGACTGGCCCCGCATCTGCCGCGAGATTCGCCGGATGCAGCCGAACGTGCTCATCTTCAGCATGGGCGATCCCAACTTCCGCTGGGTCGGCAACGAACTGGGCCTGGCCCCCGTCCCCTGCTGGAATACCGTGGACCGCGTCCCCGTCGCCGTAGACACCACCGATCACGACGCCATGGAAGAACCCACCTGGCTACCCGCCGAGTGCGATTGCCGCATGCGCTTCCGCAACTGGTTCTACGAGGATGCCGACGTGGACACAGTGAAGTCCCTGGACGAGCTGATGGGACTCTACTACTACAGCGTGGGCCGAGGCTGCAACCTGCTGCTGAACATCGGGCCGGACCGCCGTGGCCTGCTGCCCGATCCGGATACCGCCCGCCTGCTTGAGTTTGGTGACGAGATCCGCCGCCGCTTCGACCGCACGCCACTGGCCGATCTAGCCGCGTTCCAGAAGGTGGAGGATGGCTGGGAGATCAGCTTCGCCGAGCCGGTCCTGGCCGACCACATCGTCATTGAGGAAGAACTGACCCAGGGCGAGCATGTCCGCCGTTGGTCCCTGGACGCGAACGTGAACCACCAGGGCATGTGGATCAATCTGGCCCAGGGCGAGAACATCGGGCACAAGGCCATCCGCCGCTTCCCCGCCATCGCCGTGCGCAAGCTGAAGCTCACCTTGACCGAAGTCGATGGCGAGGCCGGCCTCCGCGCTCTGGACCTTCTCTACGTGGGTGAATAACATGAGCCGCCAGCCAAACATCGTCTTCTTCTTCAGCGACCAGCAGCGCTGGGATACCTGCGGCTGCTACGGCCAGCCGTTACCCGTGACCCCAAACCTGGACCAGATGGCGGCCGAAGGCGTACGCTTCGAAAACGCGTTCACCTGCCAACCCGTCTGCGGCCCGGCCAGAGCCTGCCTCCAAGCCGGCAAATACGCGACGGAGATTGGTTGTTTCCGCAATGGCATCGCCCTCCCCTTGGACGCCGTGACCGTCCCCCGCCTGTTGCGCGGTGCTGGCTACGAAGTGGGCTACATCGGCAAGTGGCACCTGGCCTCGACCAACCGCATGGGCGACGCCGACATCGATTTCCGCGAGACTCCCGTTCCGCCAGAGCGTCGCGGCGGCTACGACGACTACTGGATCGCGTCCGACGTGCTGGAGTTCACCTCGCACAGCTACGATGGCGGCATGTTCGATGCCGACGGCAGTTTCCGCGAGTTCACCGGCTATCGGGCCGACTCCCAGACCGACTTCGTGCTGGAGTACCTGGAGACCCGCGACGGGGCGAAGCCCTTCTTCCTCTTCCTCTCCTACATCGAACCCCACCACCAAAACGACCACAACTGCTATGAGGGGCCCCACGGCTCCAAGGAGCAGTTCGCGGACTATGTGGTCCCCGAGGACCTGGCCGGCAAGGGCGGGGACTGGCGGGAGAACTACCCGGACTATCTGGGTTGCTGCCACAGCCTCGACGCCAACCTCGGGCGCATCCGCGCCAAGCTCGACGAACTCGGCATGGCTGACGACACGGTCATCATCTACACCAGCGACCACGGCTCGCACTTCCGCACCCGCAACAGCGAATACAAACGAGCCTGCCACGAGGGCTGCATCCGCGTTCCCATGGTCGTCCAAGGCCCTGGCTTCCGGGGCGGACAGGTGATCGACCGCATCGCCAGCCTGATCGACCTGCCCCAGACCATGCTCGCGGTTGGTGGCGCAGAAGCCCCCGACGGCTGGCAGGGACGCCCGCTGCAGGAAGCCCTGGCCGAGACAAGCGACTGGCCGGAGGAAGCCTTCATCCAGATCAGCGAATCCCAAGTAGGACGCGCGATCCGCACAGCTCGCTGGAAGTACTCGGTCGTCGCCCCTGACTCCAGAGGCGGAAACGACGCCGGTGCTTCCCGATACGTGGAAGAGTTCCTCTACGACCTGGAGGCCGATCCCTTCGAAGCCAACAACCTAGTCGCCGACCCAGCCCTGGAGGCGATCCGTGCGGACTTGCGGAAACGCCTGATCGCCCGCATGGTGATGGCAGGTGAGACTGCTCCCGAAATCGTCCCTGCCACCACCGACTGAACCCGAACCCCCCGCCTCAGCCATGCCGATCGGCAGAACCAGATTCAACACCGCCCGCGGGCTCCTGCTAGTGCCACTCATCGCCCTGACTGCCTGGGGCGTGGCAATGATCTACTCGACCACCTCCGCATTGCCTCGTGGACCTGGGCTGTACGAAGCCTACTACATGAAGCGCCAACTGCTGTGGCTGGGCACGGGCAGTATCCTCGCCGGCGCGATCTGGCGGTTGGACTACCGCAAGGCTGAGCCCTACCGGCGCCTCGCTCTGTGCGCGGTGGCCATCCCCCTGCTGTACCTGGCCCTGGCCAGCCTGCTCTGGAACTTCCCCGCCGCCCGGGGCCTGGTTCGTCAATTCCCCCTCATCCCCTTCACCGCCAGGGGGCCGTTGAACGGTGCCTTCCGCTGGCTCCGCCTCGGCCCCGCCTCAATCCAGCCCTCGGAATTCGCGAAGCCCCTGCTGATCTACTACCTGGCCGCCCATTTCCGCCTGCCGCTGCGCACGGAGAGTCTGCGGCGTGGCGTGGCAGAGCCGGTGATTCTGGGTGGTGCGATCCTGACCCTCATCTTTGCCGGGCGCGACCTCAGCTCAACCGTGATCACGGGGGCGATCATGGGAGCCATGCTCTTCATCGCCGGGGTCCGGCTGCGCTACCTGCTTCTCCTGGGCATCCTGGGGCTGGCTTTCGTCGGCCTCGTGCTCGTCTCCAGCCCCGTCAGGCGCAAGCGGGTGACCGACTACATGGCCCAGCAGGAAGACAAGGAATCGGGCAACGAGCAGGTTCTCAGGGCCAAGATGGCCATGGGTTCTGGCGGCGTCAGCGGCATGGGGTTCACCGGCAGCCGATTCAAGCGCCTGGGGCTACCCGAAGCGCACACCGATTTCATCGTCGCCATCGTGGGGGAGGAGGCGGGGTTCCTGGGCGTTCTCGGCGTCCTCCTTGCCTACGTCCTGCTCACCGGTGCCATCTTCTGGATCGCGGCCCAGACCGACGAGCCATTCGGCCAACTGCTCGCCATCGGGGTCGGTCTGACTTTCTGTCTCCAGGCCTTCGTGAATGTCAGCGTGGTCAGCGGCTTCTGTCCCACCACGGGCGTGACCGCCCCATTCCTGAGCTACGGGGGCTCAAGCATGGTCTCGTGCCTGCTCTGCACGGGGTTGGTGATGAGTGTGTCACGCGTGGCGGAGCGGGAGGCGAGCGCGGAGGGCGATGGCGTGGCCGGCCCGCATGACCGCCAGAGCAAACGGCTGAATCTACAACGCGAGGGAGGCACCATATGAAACACAAGAGAGCCCTGCACGTGGTGATCGCCAGCGGCGGCACTGGAGGGCACTTCTACCCATCGCTGGCCATTGCGGAGGCCATTCAGGAGGCTGGCGACCGCGTCACCATGCTGCTCGCCGGCAAACACATCAGCGACCAACTGAGGGTGGCGGCCGAGCATGGCATCCGCAGCATGGCCGTTCCCGCCTGCAACCTGCCAGGGACGCCATTCTCGGCCCCCGGCTTCCTTTGGCGCTTCGGTACAGCCTTGCTCCGCGCCCGCGGCTGGGCCAAGCGCGAGAAGCCGGACGTCTTCCTGGGGATGGGCTGCTTTGCATCCGCAGCCACCTGCCTGGGAGGCGTTTCCGCAGGCGTTCCCCTCGTCCTGCATGAAGGCAATGCCTGGATGGGGAAGGCCAATCGCTGGCTGTCCCGCTTTGCCCGAGCCGCCGCCACTTCGCTCCCTCTTGTCCCCGACTGCCCCTGCCGCTGCCCCCAGACGCAAACGGGAATGCCGCTGCGGCAGGCGCTGCTCGAAGGGGCCGCGAAAGGCGAGCCCGCTCCCGAATACTGGGCCGAGAATGGCCTCGACCCGGATCTGAAGACGATTCTCATCTTCGGCGGCAGCCAGGGAGCCGAGGCGATCAATGCCATGGTTCCCCAGTGCGTCGCCTGCCTTGGGGAGGACGTCAAACGGCTGCAACTCATCCACCTGACCGGGTCGCTCTACAACGGCATGATCTCCGACGCCTACGAGCGCGCGGGCATCCGCGCGCAGGTGGCGCGACACGACCCGCACATCGAGAACGCCTACCTGGCGGCCGATCTCGTCGTCTGCCGGGCTGGGGCCTCCAGTATCTGCGAGCTTGCCGTCTTTGGCAAACCGGCCATCCTCATCCCCTTCCCGGCTGCCGCCGAGGAGCACCAGAATGCCAATGCCAGATCCCTGGCCAAAAGCGGGGCGGCATGGCTGCTGCCCCAGGACGAGGCCAAGCCCGAGTTGCTCGCCGACCTCTTCGGCGACTTCCTGCGCAACCCGGCAACCTGGCAGGGAATCGGCAACGCCATCCGCGAGTTTGCCCGCCCCGACGCGGCCAAACAGGTAGTCGATCTCCTCCACAAGCATGCCCGTACCCGGCGCAAGTGAGCCCGCGAGGAAGCACAGCATGGGACGGATTCCGGTTTCCCATTTCGGCAAGGAGGGGAATGCGTGCCACCTGGCCGTGTGGGACGCCGAGGGCAAACAAGAATGCCACCCCAGGAGCATAGTGTCATGACGGACTCCCCACGCCCGCCCCGCCTCGGTCTCTGGCTGGCTCTGATCATGCCGGGGCTCTTGACTGCGGCGACCGGGGTCGGTGCCGGGGATTTGGCCACGGCCAGCCTGGTCGGGCGCAAGCTGGGATTGGCCATCCTCTGGGCCGTGCCCTTGGGAGCCTTCCTGAAGTTCGTTCTCACCGAGGGACTGATGCGCTGGCAACTGGCCACGGACAGCACGCTTCTCGAAGGAGCGATGGGCCAATGGCGACGAGTGGTCCGCCTGGTCTTCCCGCTCTATCTGCTCCCTTGGACGTTCTTCGTTGGGGCCGCGTTGGTCAGTGCCTGCGGGGTGGCCATGCACGCCATGTTCCCGATCTTCGACGACCCGGTTCATGGCAAAATCGTCTATGGCATCCTGCAGAGCCTGCTCGGGCTCGTGCTCGTCCGACTGGGCGGCTTCAAACTCTTCGCCAAGGTCATGGGAATCTGCATCGGCATCATGTTCGTGACTGTGGTGGTCACTGCCGCCCTGGTCGAGCCCGATTGGCTGGCCGTGCTGAGGGGCACGACGATTCCCACCCTCCCCGCCAAAGATGGTGCGCTCCGTTCGGCGATCGCGCTGATGGGAGGAGTTGGGGGCACGCTCACCATCCTCTGCTACGGGTATTGGATTCGGGAAAGCGGGCGGTCCGGCACGCAACACCTGCGCACCTGTCGGATCGACATCGCGATTGGCTACGTGGCAACCGCCCTGTTCGGCATGGCCATGGTCATTCTGGGAAGCCATCTGCCTGCCGAGGGAAAGGGCGCGATGCTGGTCGTGAATCTCGCAGACTGCCTGGGCAAGGAACTTGGACCGGTGGGGCGCTGGCTGTTCCTGGCCGGAGCTTGGGGCGCGGTCTTCAGCAGCCTGCTGGGCGTCTGGCAAAGCGTCCCCTATATCTACGCCGATTTCTGGCGACTCAGATACCGGAGCGAAGGCGTCCCGGCAGTTTCCACCGACTCCGAGCCCTACCGGCTGTACCTCTACGCCATCGCCACCGTACCATTGCTCGGCCTGGCGGTGAAATTCGAAAAGATCCAGATCCTCTACGCCATCGTCGGCGCGGCCTTCATGCCCATGCTGGCAATAGTGCTGCTCCTGCTGAACGGGCGGACCAAACTGGTCGGCGAGAAACTCCGGAACCGACCGTTGACCATTGCCGTGCTGACCGCCACGATCGGGTTCTTCGCCGTGGCGGGTTGGTTTGCGGTCGCCAAAAAGATAGGTTTGTAGTATCGTTTAACCCCCCTTGAGGAACTTCCCCTCTCGGGGGACGTCACATCCCAATCAACTCTTTCGCGGTTCCCCGAGTGGGGGTGCCGTGCTCCCCAAGCCAAACCAGAATGGAGGCAATCTATCCCATGGCCACGAACGACAATCTCCAGGAAGCCTTTGCCGGCGAAAGCCAAGCCAACCGCAAGTACCTCGCCTTTGCCGAGAAGGCGGAGAAAGACGGTTTCCCCCAGGTAGCCAAGCTCTTCCGCGCCGCAGCGGCGGCCGAGACCGTCCACGCCCACGCCCATCTCCGAGTCCTGGATGGGGTCGGCGAGACCACCTCGAACCTTGAAGCCGCCGTCGAAGGCGAAGGCTTCGAATTCCAGCAGATGTACCCCAAGTTCGTGGCCGAGGCCGAGGCCGAAGGCAACAAGAGAGCCCTAAAGTCCTTCCAGAACGCCATGGTCGTGGAAGAGGTCCATTACGGGCTCTATTCCGACGCTCTGGGCGCGGTCAAGGGCGGCGCGGATCTGGCCGCCGCCACGATCCACGTCTGCAAGGTCTGCGGCAACACCGTCATTGGCGGCGCCCCGGACACCTGCGATGTCTGCGGCGCGGGCAAGGTCGCCTTCTTCGAAGTGGCGTAACACAATCTTTGCCGGCGTTCTTCGGGGCGCTAGCGACCCGAGTCGAGCCGGGAACTCGGTCCAGTAAGGACTGTAGTTCCCGGCTCTTTCTGTGCTGCTCCCGTGGCTGGCGGGAACCCACCTCCCTGCCTATAGTCCATGGTAGCATAGATTGGCCGGCAATCCTAGGAGCACAGTATGAATTGGCATTGGCTGAGCAACTGCAGTGACCGCTTGTTCGCGGCAGCTCTGCTGGCGACGGCGGCAGTCGTTGCCGGCGATGCCCTCACGCTCGCCGAGTGCGAAAGGCTGGCACTGGGGCACAACGACCGCATCGCCGCCGCCAACGAAAGTTGGGAGGCCGAGCGGGCCCGGATCGACAGCGCCGGCGCCCTCCCTGATCCCCAGCTTGGCTTTACCTACTACGTCGAGGAGGTCCAGACCCGAGTGGGGCCTCAGGAGCAAGCCATCTCGCTCAACCAGATGATCCCCTGGCCCGCCAAGCTCAGTGCCAAACGGCGGGAGCAGGCCGAATGGTCCGAGGCGGCTCGCCATCGATTCCAGGGGACCCGCCTCGACGTCCTCTTTCGGGTGCGCACCTTCTGGTACGAGCTGGCCTACATCGGCCGCGCGCGGGAGAGAGTCCGGGCCAACGTGGAGTTGCTGCGAAGTGTGGAAGAGGCGATGCGGGCACAGTACCGGACCGGGTCCGGCACCTTGGCGAAGGTCCTTTCGCTGCAACTGGAAAGAAGCCACACCGAGGACCGCCTGAAGGTCCTCGATTCCCGCGAGAAGCGGCTCCTGGCCGGTCTGAACGAGACTCTGGGGCGCGATCCGCACCTGCCACTGGCCCGCAAGGGCGACCACACGCCCGCTCCCCTGCCCTCCCCCGACGACCTCCGCGCGGCGGTGCTCGCGGCCAATCCGAAGCTGCTCGCCGCACGGCGAGCGGCCGCCGCCGGGGCTGCCGGCCTCGACTACGCAAGGGCAACCAACAGGCCTGACTTCACCGTCGGCGCGAGCTGGGTCATGACCGGCGACCGCACGGACATGGACGTCTCCGGCAACGGTCGCGACCCGGTTCTGCTTAGCGTGCGCATGACCTTGCCGATCTGGCCCGCCAAGAACCGAGCCGTACGCGCCCAAGCGGCCGCCAGGAGACGCGCCCTCGAATCCACCTCGAGGGACACCCGGCAGCGGCTTCTCGCCAAACTGGAGGTCCTGCTAGTGCGGCACAACGAGGCCATCCGGCAAGAGAATCTCTATCGCAAGACTCTTATTCCGCAAGCGGAACAGGCCTACGCCAGCTTGCGCAAGAGCTTCGCAGCAGGCCAAGTCTCGTTCGCCAATCTGATCGATAGCCAAAGACGTTTGCTGGAACTCCAACTCCAGACCGAGAAGGCCGTCCTGGAGAAACACCAGACCAGCGCCGCAGTGCATGTCATGCGCGGAGAGCACGAGGGTGCCCAACCGTCCGCCGACAAGAAGACAACGCCATGAAGACACTCCACACCGTCCTTGCTGTGCTGCTGATGGGAGCCGCTTCGGCCCTCGCGGCGGACAAACATGCCAAGACCGAAGGAAAGCCCCTCAAGCCGCAGACCAAGTGCCCGATCATGGGCGGGGCAATCAGCCGAGACCTCTACGCCGATGTGCAGGGCCAGAGAATCTACGTCTGCTGCAAAGGCTGCATCGCCCCCATCGAGAAAGACCCCGCCAAAGCGTTCGCTGCTCTCCAGAAGAACGGCGAGCGGGCTGAGAGCCGCCAGAAAACCTGCCCGGTAATGGGGGGGACCATCAATCCCAAGCTCTACGTGGAGTACGAGGGTCGCCGCATCTACGCCTGCTGCGAAGGGTGCCTCCGGCCCATGCGCAAGGACCCTGCCAAGTACGCCGAGAAGATCGCTCCCAAGCCCGAGCAAGAGTAGTCCTCAAGGATGAGAGCCATGTGGAAACCCAAGCCCAAACTGCTCATACTCTTCCTGGTGGTGGCAGTGCTGGCATTCGTCGGCGGGCGCTACGCTGGTAGGGACAGCGAAGACAGACCCGAGCCGGCCGGCGAGGAGCACACTGAAGAGCACACCGAGCACAAGGAGAAGGACGAAGTCTGGACGTGCAGCATGGACCCCGCCGTGCGCCAGAGCGGACCTGGCAAGTGCCCCGTATGCGGCATGGACCTCATTCTGCTCCAGACCGATGGTGCTGATCTGGGGGAGCGCACGCTCCGTCTTTCCGCAGGGGCAGCCAAGCTGGCCGAAGTCCAGACCTCGCCAGTGGAGCGTCGGTTTGCCGAAGTGACCATCGAGTTGGCTGGCCGGGTCGAGGCCGACGAGGCACGAGTGCGGCAAGTGAGTTCCTGGACGGCCGGGCGCATCGAGCGATTGTTCGTGGACTACACCGGCGTGCCAGTCAAGGCAGGCGAGCATTTGGTGGAGATCTACAGTCCCGAGTTGTACGCTGCTCAGGAGGAACTCCTGGAAGCGCAGCGAGCCGTGCTGCGGCTGCAAGGCGGCAATGAATTCGCGCTGAAGGCAATCAAGGAGACGGCCCAGGCGTCGCGGGACAAGCTTCGGCTCCTGGGCTTCGATGAAAAGCGTCTGACCAAGATCGAGAAGACCGGCAAGGCACAAGCGGTGGTGGAGGTCTTCTCTCCGGCTGGTGGGGTGGTCATCGAGAAACTGGCCCGTGAAGGCATGTATGTCCGCACCGGCACGCCGCTCTACACAGTGGCCGACCTCAGCAAAGTGTGGGTGATCCTGGATGCCTACGAGAGCGATCTGGCGTTCCTGCGTCTCGGGCAGCAGGTGGAGACCCGAACCGAGGCCTACGGGGACGAGGTGTTCGCGGGGCGAATCAGCTTTGTGAGCCCCACCCTCGACCCGGTCACCCGCACCACCAGGATCCGGATCATCCTCGACAATCCCGGCGGCCGACTGCGCCCGGGCATGCTGACCCGTTCCACCATCCAAGTCCGACTGGGCACCAAGAGCATGGTGGTCAGCGATGAATTCCGCGGCAAGTGGGCCTGTCCCATGCACCCGGAGGAAGTCGGCGAGGAACAGGGCACCTGCCGGGTCTGCGGCATGCCCCTGGTGCCGAGCGAGCGCCTGGGCTACGCCGACCCCGGCGAAGCAAAGCAACCCCTCCTCGTGCCAGCCAGCGCGGTGTTGACCACGGGGCGGCGGGCGGTGGTGTATGTTCGTGAAGCCAATGACGACTCCCTCTATACCGCAGTCGACATTCAACTGGGGCCGCGGGCGGGTGAGTTCTACATCGTGGCGGACGGTCTGAAGGGAGGCCAAGAGGTCGTAACCAGGGGGGCGTTCAAGCTCGATTCAGAACTACAGATCCAGGGCAAGACCAGCATGATGGCAGCACGCGCTGAGCCCAAAGCAGCGGCCGAAAAGCCGACCGGCGGGCCGGTGCCGCAGAAGACCTGCCCGATCATGGGTGGGGCCATCGACCGCAAACTCTACACCGATGTGCGAGGACAGCGCATCTACGTCTGTTGCCCGGGTTGCCAGGAACCCATCGAGAAAAACCCCGAAGCCGCCTTGGCCAAGCTGCATGAACGCGGGGAGTACGCCGAGAGCCTACAGAAGACCTGCCCGATTATGGGCGGCGAGATCAATCCGGAGCTCTTCGTAGAGTACCTGGGCAGACGCATCTACGTCTGCTGCGCGGGCTGCCTGGACCCGATCCGCAAGGACCCCGCGAAGTACGCCGACATGGTCGCCAAGCCTGAGCAGGCGAAACCATGAGATGGCCCGTGTTGCGCAGACGCCGACCGCGACGGCGTGACCCATCGGGGGCGGCTGGCTACCAGCCCCCGCCAAGCGGCCCCATGTCCTGGCTGATCTCGTTTTGCCTCGACAACCGAGTCGTGGTCCTGCTGCTGCTCGCCGGGCTGGCAGTGGGTGGCCTCTTCACGGCGCCTTTCGACTGGAAGCTGGGAGACCTCCCCCGCTCGCCGGTACCAGTGGACGCGATCCCCGACCTGGGCGAGAACCAGCAGATCATCTTCACTAAGTGGCCTGGGCGCTCACCTCGGGACATCGAGGACCAGGTGACCTACCCCCTCGCCTCCGTCCTCCTCGGCACGTCCGGAGTGAAGACCGTGCGCGCCACCTCCATGTTCGGCTTCTCCAGCATCTACGTCATCTTCGACGAGGATGTTGATTTCTACTGGAGCCGTACGCGCCTCCTGGAACGCCTGAATTCCCTGCCTCCGGGCACACTTCCAGAAGGGGTCAAACCCACGCTCGGCCCCGACGCCACGCCCCTGGGACAGGTGTTCTGGTACACCCTGGAAGGGCGCGGCCCGGAGGGCGAGCCGGTCGGCGGCTGGGATCTGGGGGAACTGCGTTCCATCCAGGACTGGCAGGTACGCTACGAACTGATGAGCGTGCCGGGAGTGGCCGAGGTCGCCTCGGTGGGCGGGTTCGTGCAGGAGTTCCAGGTGGAACTCGACCCGGAAGCCATGCGGGTATATGGCGTCGCCCTGCCCCAGGTGGTGCGAGCCCTCCAAAGAAGCAACACCGACGTGGGTGCCCGCACGCTGGAGATCAACCGCGTGGAGTACGTGGTCCGCGGCCTGGGACTGGCCCAATCCGCCGAGGATCTGGGCGAAGCCGTGATCGCAGCCAAGGCCGGGGTGCCAGTCCGGGTCAAGGACATCGCACGGGTGACCATGGGACCTGCCCTGAGGCGGGGGGGCCTGGACAAGGGCGGCACGGAAGCGGTGGGCGGCGTGGTCGTCGTCCGCTATGGCGAGAATCCCCTGGCCGTGATCAAACGGGTTCAGAAACGGGTGGAGATGCTCAATGGCGCCCTGCCCTCCCGCGAAGTCACCGCAACCGGCCCCGACGGCATGCTGGTCGAGACCACCAGCCAGGTGAACGTCGTGCCCTTCTACGACCGCACCGGGCTCATCCTGGAAACCCTCGACACCCTCAACCAAGCGCTGATCCAGCAGGTGCTGGTGACCATCGTCGTGGTGGTGATCCTGCTCCTCAACCTGCGGAGTTCGGTCCTAATCTCAGGGTTGCTGCCGATTGCGGTGCTCTACTGTTTCGTGGCCATGCGGATGACGGGTGTGGATGCGAACATCGTCGCCCTCTCCGGCATCGCCATCGCCATCGGCACCATGGTGGACATGGGCATCGTGCTGAACGAGAACATCGTTTCCCACCTGACTCTCGACCATGGCAGGAGACCCATCCGCGACTCCGTGCACACCGCTGCCACCGAGGTGGGAAGTGCGGTGTTCACTGCCGTCCTGACCACGGTTGTCAGTTTCATGCCGGTGTTCTTCATGGAAGGCGCGGAGGGGCGGCTATTCAAACCCTTGGCCTTCACCAAGACCTTCGCCCTGGTCGCCTCCCTGGTCGTGGCCCTGGTCGGGATTCCACCATTGGCAGTCGTCCTGTTCCGCAAACGGGACAGAAAGCGGAACTGGTGGATCCCCGGCCTGGCCCTGCTGGCTGGAGTCCTTCTCCTCTGGCAACGCCACTGGTTCGCTGGCAGCGGCATCCTGCTGGTCGGCCTGCTGAACCTGCTGCAACAGCGCCTGCCCTCCGCCCATGCCTCGCGTCTGCGCCTAGCCCTCAACGTGGTGGTGGCTCTGGTCGTCGGCGTCGTCCTTTCGGCCCGTTGGTCGCCGCTGGGGATCGAGTTGGGCGCCGCCCGCAACGCCATCTTCGTCCTCACCGTGGTCGGCGGTCTGTTGGCTTTGTTCTACCTCTTCCTAAAGATCTACCCCTACCTGCTTTCCGGCTTTCTTACCAGCAAGACGCTGTTCCTGGCAGGACCGTTGCTGCTCTTCGTCTTGGGGCTGGTCATCTGGCTGGGATTCGGACGCGTCTTCGAGTTCGTGCCAAGGACCTACGAGCGCCTCGGCGGCAAGAGGGCAGATCTGGTCCAGGCCAAGCTGTGGACCGGAACCGTACATGCCTTCCCCGGCCTGGGACGGGAGTTCATGCCCGATCTCGACGAGGGGGCCTTCCTGCTCATGCCCACGACCATGCCCCATGCCTCCATCGGCGAAGCAATGGATGTGCTCGCCAAACAGGATATGGCTTTGGCGGCCCTCCCGGAAGTGGTGTCCGCCGTCGGCAAGATCGGACGGGCGGAGAGCGCCCTCGACCCTGCCCCGGTCTCCATGATCGAGACCGTCATCAACTACAGGGACGAGTACCTGCTCGATGCCAGCGGGCGGCGCCAACGCTTCAGGTTTGACAACAGCGGGACCGACCTCTTCCAGACTCCCGAAGGCGTCCCGGTCCTCGCCCCCGACGGCAAGCCCTACCGCGTACAGGGGAAGTTCGGCCGGGAAAACGGCAAACTGGTCAAGGATGCGCGCGGTAGGCCCTTCCGTCTCTGGCGACCAGCCCTTGATCCCGAGATCAACGAGGACCGCGAAGCTTGGCCCGGCATTCTCTCCGCCAACGACATCTGGGACGAGATCATCCGGGTTACCCGAATCCCCGGCACCACCTCCGCCCCCAAACTCCAACCCATCGCTGCCCGCAACGTCATGCTGCAAAGCGGCATGCGCGCCCCCATGGGGGTCAAGGTCATCGGCAAGGGCAAGGCCACTCTGGCGCATGTGGAGGAGTTCGCCCGGCAGGTGGAGGATGTCCTTCGGGAGGAGCCGATGGTCAAACGCGAGGCGGTCGCCGCCGAGCGTGTGGTCGGCAAGCCCTATCTGGAACTGCCCTTGGATCGCCAAGCCGTGGCCCGACATGGCGTCTCCATCGCCGATGTTCAGGGGGTGATCCGCGCGGCCATCGGCGGCGAGGTCGTCACCACCGTCCTGCATGGTCGTGAACGTCTGCCCGTACTCGTCCGCTACAAGCGCGAGCTGCGCAACAGCGTCGAGCGCCTGGAGCGGGTCCTGGTCACCGGCGCAGATGGCGTGCGGGTCCCCTTGCGCGATCTGCTCGTCGGCCGGCGCGTGCTCTACCGGCGCGGTCCCCAGGCGATCAAGAGCGAGAACGGCGGGCTCGTTGCCTATGTGCTCTTCGACCGCTTGCCGCAGTATGGCGAGACCTCGGTCGTGGAAGCCGCTGCCGCCCGGCTGCAACAGGCGGTGGCAGACAAGCGCCTGGAGATCCCCCCCGGCATCACCTGGGAATTCGCCGGCAACTACCAGAACCAGATCAGGAGCGAACGGCGACTCCGCGTGGTCCTCCCCCTTGCCTTGGCCCTCATCTTCCTGATCCTCTACGTCCAGTTCCGGTCGGCCGGCACCACGCTCATGGTCTTCTCCGGTATCGCCGTGGCCTGGGCTGGCGGCTTCCTCATGCTCTGGCTCTACGGCCAGGACTGGTTCCTGAACGTGGCGGTGTTTGGGCAGAACCTGCGCGCTGTCTTCCAGATGCATCCGCTGAACATGAGCGTGGCGATCTGGGTCGGGTTCATCGCCCTCTTCGGCATCGCCACCGACGACGGCGTGGTGATGGCCACCTATCTGGACCAGGTCTTCCGAGACGCCAAGCCAGCCAACCGCGCCGAGGTCCGCGCGCTCGTGTTGCAGGGCGCTCCGCGCCGCGTGCGCCCATGCCTGATGACCACCGCCACCACCATCCTCGCCCTGCTGCCCGTGCTCAGCGCCACCGGCCGCGGAGCCGACATCATGCTGCCCATGGCTATTCCCTGCTTTGGCGGCATGTGCGTCGAGCTGTTGACCATGTTCGTGGTCCCCGTGCTCTACTGCCTCCGCGAAGAATGGCGTCTCAGGGGACGCGCCAGCGCGTAGCGGCAATGTGGGTCACCTGATCGTCCTGCGTGAAGTAGTAGACGGTCAGGATGGCGCCGTCCTTCAGCAACAGGGAACGAGGGTAGCCGAGATCGTATCCGGCCCCATCGTTGCGCAGAGTGATGGTGTTGTCGGTGTCCCAGGTTAGCCCTTCGTCCTTGGAGACCACGGCGCGGATGCCGTAGGGCGGATGGCGGTGGCCATAGGTCATCACCAGACGCCCGTCCGGCAGCTTCACGAGGCCACTGGGGGGATGCCCCAGAACGCCCGACTTGCGGCTGGTCCAGGTCTTCCCGTTGTCGCGCGAGATCGCCTGGTAGAGATGATCGTCGCCGCCTCCCACGCGAGTCAGCAGCCAGATCACGCCCTTGGAGGTCTGGTGGGCCAGGGTTTCCTCGGTGAAACGGAGCTTCTCTTCGGGGTCGCCCATCACGCGGACGGTCTCGGTCGTCTTGCCATCACGAGTCATGGCCACATACACATCGCCCGAGTCCTTCTTGCCACTAACCACCATGAACGACCGCAGGCAGCGCCCGTCCTGGAGCTGAATCCACGACCATGGGGATGAGCACGAAATCCAGGTGTCCAGCCCCGGCACTGGCGTCTTCTGCCACGTCTTGCCTCCATCCTCGGAACGGCCCGCCCAGCCGCCGCTGTTCACCGCGAACCAGTTGGGTTTGTGCGTGTTGGTCCGGACGATCCGATACTTCCCCTCAAACTCCGGCAACCGTTCCGGCGGGTAGTACTTCCGCCAGTTCTGGCCAATCTGCCCAAGAGCACCATCGAGAAGCTTGGCCACGGTACTCGGGCGGTCGCCCACAGTGCCGTCGGGGATCTTGGGGATCTGTTGCCACGTCTTGCCGCCGTCCTTGCTCTCCATCACGCAGCCACGCGCATTGAGTG
>JABGQJ010000899.1 GCA_018648945.1 Victivallales bacterium | reverse complement strand
CGAGCTTCGGAGGCATGATGAACTGCTCGCCAATCCGGACATCGGCCGTATCCTGCTCAATGATCAGCATGGCCGGCTCAACCCCGAGGCCTGCGAAGGGAAGGAACGAACCAAGGTGCAGGAACGCCTCGAGAAGGCGGTCGCCGATTGCGTGGTTCAGCTTCGGGTGCGTGAGATAGACGGGCGAATCGCGACCAACCAGCAGGCCCAGGCCGTCGTCGCCGACACGGAAGTGGCCCGCCAACTCCAGCGTGAGCATTTCGGGCTCGTCATCGAGAAGCAGAAGCTCCGCCAGGAGATCGGCTAGCGGGGCCGGAGTCGACTCTGCAGCCAGGACGGTTCCGGGATACTGACCTGCTGGCGGGAACCCGGTTTGCCGAAGCTTGGTCTGTATCAGCATAGGTCGCCAAATCAGCGCCTCGGCGGCAGGAAAAGGACTGTGGGCTGCGGTACATTCAAGAAAGGCTCGCGTAACAGGACCAAGCATGAGTGATGAACGGGTAACTTTGAGTTTGGAGCTGCGCATCGCTCTGAAGCTGGCGTCCAACACAGCTTTCGAGATGCGCCACGAGTACGTGCTTCTGGAGCACGTGCTACTGGCCATGCTGCAGGATGTGGATGTGCGCGAGGCGGTGGTGGTCTGCGGTGGTGACTGCGAGGAACTGGAAACCGGTCTCAAGGGCTACCTGGAGGAGCGCATCGAGAGGATTCCGGCCGACCAGAAGAGCCGGCTGCCCGAGCAGTCCCTCGCCTTTGGCCGCGTGATCAACGCGGCCGTGGGGCATGTCATGGCCTGCGAGAAGGGGATGGTCGAGAATCTGGACGTGATCGGCGAGATGTTCCGCGAGCGTCATTCCCATGCGGTGTTTCTGCTCCAGGGGCAAGGGGTCAGTCGCCCCCGGCTGGTCGAGTACGTGTCGCACGGGCGCCCAGATTTGCCCGATCACGAGGACGATCTGGAGCGCGACGGAAATCCGGCGCGCCGCCGTCCGAAGAAGGCCAGCGCGCTTGAGTCCTTTGCCAGCAATCTGACCGAACGGGCCCGAGAGGGTAAGATCGACCCGATCATCGGGCGCGTCTCCGAACTGCGGCGGGTGATGCGGACGCTTTGCCGTCGCCTGAAGAACAACCCGCTCCTGGTGGGCGAGCCAGGGGTCGGCAAGACGGCCATTGTGGAGGGTCTTGCGCTCCGCATCGCCAGTGGCGACGTGCCTGACCAACTCCGTGATGTGGACATTTTCGGTCTTGATATGGGCTCGTTGATTGCGGGCACGAAGTTCCGGGGAGAGTTCGAGGAGAGGCTCAAGGGCCTGCTCAAGGAAGTGGCTGGTCACGAGCACGCGATTCTGTTCATCGACGAGTTGCACACGGTGATTGGGGCCGGAGCCACCACCGGCGGGGCCATGGATGCGGCCAATCTGCTCAAACCGGCGTTGCAGTCCGGCGAGCTTCGCTGTATCGGTTCCTCCACCTATGCGGAGTACAAGAACCAGATTCTGAAGGATCAGGCTCTGGCTCGGCGTTTCCAGAAGATCGATGTGAGCGAGCCATCCCAGCAGGAGACTCTGGAGATCCTGACTGGTTTGCGCCCGCGCTACCGCGAGCACTACGGGATCGACTTCGCCGATGCCGCCCTTGAGACGGCAGTAAAGCTCTCCAGCCGACATCTGCGGGAGCGCTTCCAGCCGGACAGTGCCATCGATGTGTTGGACGAGGCCGGAGCGGAGCAAGCTTTGCTGCCGGCCGCCGATCGGCGGACGGTAGACGCCCTCGAGATCGAGACGGTGATCGCGGAAATCGCCAGGATTCCCGCCAAGGAGGTCTCGGCCAACGACCTCGAACGGTTGCAGACCCTGGCTGCGGACCTGAGTGCCCAAGTGTTCGGGCAGGATCTGGCGATCGAACGGGTTGTCCGCAGCATCAAGCTCTCGCGGGCCGGGATGCGGGCGGTGGAGAAGCCCATCGCCTCCTTCCTGTTCGCGGGGCCGACGGGGGTGGGCAAGACCGAGCTCAGTCGCCAGTTGGCGACTTGTCTTGGCATCGATTTCGTGCGTTTTGACATGAGTGAGTACAGCGAGAAACACACGGTCTCGCGCCTGATCGGCGCCCCGCCGGGCTACGTGGGATTCGACCAGGGCGGGTTGCTCACCGAGGCGGTGAACAAGCGGCCCCATGCCGTTGTACTGCTAGACGAGATCGAGAAAGCGAATGAGGAAATCTTCAACATCCTCCTCCAAGTCATGGACCACGGCACGCTCACCGACAACAACGGGCGCAAGGCCGACTTCCGGAATGTGGTCCTGATCATGACCTCGAACGTGGGTGCCAGGGAGTTGGATGCCAACCCGATTGGCTTCAGTCCCGGGGGCTCGATGGCGGACCTCAGCCGGGCCGTGGAACGGACCTTCGCGCCGGAGTTCCGCAACCGCCTGGATGCGGTGGTCCACTTCGCGTCCCTGACCCCCGAACTGATCGGGCTGGTCGTGGACAAGTTCATCCGGGAAGCCAGCGTGCGACTCGCCGAGCGCAATCTCCGGATTGAGCTGAGTGACGCTGCGCGTGACTATCTTACCGAGAAGGGGTACGACCCCAAGTTCGGCGCCCGCCCCGTCCAGCGCCTCATCCAGAACGAGTTGGAGGAGCAATTGGTCGATCGGATTCTCTTCGGCGATCTGGCTTCGGGGGGAGTGGCGTTCGTGGACGTGGTCGATGGCCAGTTGAAGATCACCGCGCGGCACGGCGAGTAGACCGCCCAATACTGAACTCTCGAGCTCGGTAGAACCGCAACGTTAGGCGCCCGCTCTTCTGCGGCCTCAGGCCGGCCCGGACGGGGCACAGGCGCAATCGTGAGGGACCTCGCCAGAGGGGACTTGCAGGAGTCTGAAGGCCTAACCCGACCCGCCCGGAGACGGTACAGGGGAGGTATGGGGTTGTTCCGTGCTCTATTGAAGGGTAGCTTGATGAGTGGCGGA
>JABGQJ010000898.1 GCA_018648945.1 Victivallales bacterium | reverse complement strand
CTGGGAACAGCATTCGCTTCCCCTCGGCTGCGGCCATTTTGGCTGCAGCGTCTTCGGGCTGGTCGAGCGGGAGCGCATCCAGGTCACCGAGAACTCGGTTCTCACCCGGCGGAACCTGACCAATGCCACCGAAATCTACCTGCGCTTCCCGCACCAGGAGGTCTCGGCGTACGAGCGCGGTCTGGTGCTGGATACGGCCACGGCCTACTGCCGGTATACGTACGACGGGGTCCGCTACAGCCGGGAGTACTTCACCTCCTACCCGGACGGCGTGCTGGCGGTCAGGCTCACCGCCGATCAGCCGGGAGCGCTGGCCTTCGTCCTGGCCCCGGAGATTCCCTTCCAGCACCCCTTCGGCGACCAGGATACCGACTGCACCATGGGAAGGACTGCCACGGTGCGGGCCTCGGGCAGCGGGATCGAGATGGACTGCCGGCTGGAATACTACGGGATTCTCTTCGCCGCCCAGTTCAGGCTTGAGACAGACGGCGAGGTGGAGGCCGGGGATGGAACGCTCGCCGTGGAGAACGCCACGGAGGCGACAATCTACTTCTCCTGCGGCACCAATTATGTCCTCGGTACGCGGGTGTTCAGTGAGGAGGACCCGAAGAGGAAGCTCGATCCCGTCGATCCCCGCGACCGCATCGCAGCCACCGTGGACGCAGCCCAGAGCAAGGGCTACGCAGCGCTCAAGGCGGCTCACGAGGAGGACGTCTCTTCGATCTTTGGCCGCGTGTCCCTGGATCTGGGGGACGCAGGTAAACTGGATGAGCTGCCCACCGACGAGCTCCTCAAGCGCTATGGCGACGGCGAGAAGAGCGGCTACCTGGAGGCCCTCTACTACCAGTATGGGCGCTACCTCCTCATCGCCTCCTCCCGCCAGGGCTGCCTGCCCGCCAATCTACAGGGCATCTGGACCTGTCACCGGCAGTCCCCGTGGGGCAGCGGGTACTGGCACAATATCAATGTGCAGATGAACTACTGGCCGGTATTCTCCACCAACATGGCGGAGCTCTTCCCGCCGTACTGCGACCTCAACCAGGCGTTCCGCCAAAAAGCCCAGTCCTACGCGGCGGGCTACATCCAGCGCCAGAATCCAGAGAACTACCGGGACGGCGACGACTGCGGCTGGTGCGTGGGCACAGCGGTCTATCCTTACGAGCCCGGCGGCACGCCCGGTTCCCATTCCGGCCCGGGAACGGGTGGCCTGACAACCAAGATGTACTGGGACTACTGGGACTTCACCCGGGATCCAGAAGTGCTCAAAGAGGTGGCCTACCCGACGCTCCATTCCATGAGCCGGTTCCTGACCCGTACCGTGCGGGAGTACGACGGCCGCTACCTGGCGTCCTTCTCCGCCTCCCCCGAGCAGATGCTCAACGGCCGCTACACCCAGGGCGGCGCCTACTACCACACGGTCGGTTGCGCCTTTGACCAGCAGATGCTCCACGAGAATGGCCGGGACACCCTGGCGGCGGCGGGACTGCTTGGCGAAGCGGACGAGACCACCGCGACTCTGGCTTCCCAGATGGGACGCTACTCGCCGGTCGTCATCGGCTGGTCAGGACAGATCAAGGAGTATCTGGAGGAGAACTACTACGGCGAAATCGGCGAGTACGACCACCGCCATATCTCCCAGCTCGTGGGGCTCATGCCGGGCGCGCTGATCACCAGCGACACCCCGGCCTGGATGGATGCGGCCAAGGTGACGCTCAACGAACGCTCGGACGAATCGACCGGCTGGGCGCTGGCCCACCGGCTGAACGCCTGGGCCCGGACCGGGGACGGGGATCGCAGCTACCGGCTCCTGCGCTCCCTTCTCGGTACCCGCACCTTGCCCAATCTCTGGGATACCCACCCGCCCTTCCAGATCGACGGCAACTTCGGCGGCACGTCGGGCATGACCGAAATGCTGCTGCAAAGCCACGAGGGATTCATCAGGATCTTGCCTTCCCTTCCCACTGCCTGGACGAACGGCCGCTTCGACGGACTGGTGGCTCGCGGTAACTTCACCGTCGGTGCCATCTGGCAGAACGGGCAGGCCGAGCAGATCACCGTCGCCGCCAACCATGGCGGGAGATTGTGCCTTCATTACCCCCGGATCGCCGACGGCGCGGTAACGGATGCGGCTGGGAATGCCGTGGAGTTCGAGCGGCTTTCCGAGGACCGGATCGCCTTCGACACCGTGGTCGGCGCGACCTACCGACTCGGGGAGATCCCCGAAGTCAGGCGCGTGCCAGCCCCTGCGGAGCTGTGGGTCGATCCAGACACGCTGACGCTGAAGTGGACGGGAAGAGGCGAGGATGCCGTCCGCTACAATGTGTACCGCAATACCGGCAGCAGGCCGGGCTACGACAGGATCGCGGCGGAACGGAGTCAGCTGTCCTTCACGGACGAGACCATCGACTTCTCCGCGGAAGACTACATCACCTACAAGGTGACCGCGTGTCGCGCGGACGGCACTGGGGAGACCGATGGGCCAACCCGCACCATCTGCCACGCCACGCGGATCTACAAGGAACGCTATCTCCACCAGATCAGGGCGAGCAGCCAGGTGGTCAAAACCATGGCAGAACTCTGACCCACTGACCCAGGGCTCACGCTATGGGGGGGCAGGCGCTGCCGAGCTCGACGTCGCTGAGTTTCAGCCCCCGGCAATGCCGGACAATGATTGGCTCGGGAGCAGTCGTCGCCAGCGAGATGCTGCTGAGTCGGACGTCCTCGATGGCCGTCTCGGGGCTGCCGTCGATGCGGATGGCGCCGCCGCTGCGGATGCGGAAGTCGGAGAAGGTCAAACGCCGCACGCCGACGAGCTTGATGCCGTCCTCGATATAGACCCGGATGGGCTCGCGACCGCAGGTGATCGTCACGTGCGAGAACAGAATGTCGTGGACATCGGCCGTGCCGACGGCGCCATCGCGCAGATACCGTTTCGGGTTCTCCACGATGATGCCATTCGACAGGCTGGCGATGGT
>JABGQJ010000897.1 GCA_018648945.1 Victivallales bacterium | reverse complement strand
GTATCGCCGCGCCGGCTATGGCGCCGCCTATCCCGCGCAGATCATCGACAGCTTCGCCTTCTTCCAGAAGCACAAGACCACCCATCCCGAGTACTTTGCCTTGGTCGATGGCAAACGCGACTTCCAGAATGCTTGTGCCAGCCGGGGCGGCGGGCATCTCTGCTTGACCAATCCCGACGTGGCCAAGCAGTGGGTGGTCGACATCCGCGCCTACTTCGCCGCCCATCCAGAGCAACGCATCTTTCCCCTGGCCCCGAACGACGGCCTGAACCGCATCTGCGGCTGCCCCAAATGCGCGGCCGAGATCGACCCCAAGACGGGACACGCGGGGCGCTTCAGCAACCACATCTGGCGCTTCGTCAACACCGTCGCCGAGCAACTGGCGGAGCACTGTCCCGACAAGCTGGTGGGCTGCCTGGCCTACGAGGCCTACCGCGCGCCACCCACCTTCACCGAGAAGTTGCACCCCAATGTGGCGGTCATGTTCTGCAAGACCCGCCTCAGCTTTCCCGCCGCCAGCTACAAGGCAGGCATTCGCGCCGAGATCGAGGCCTGGCGCAAGAAGAGCGATCATCTGTATATCTGGGAATATTACCGACACTCCGTCCTGCCCTGGCGGGGATTGCCGGTGGTCTTTCCCCACATCATTTCGGAGGATATCCGCTATCTGGCCGACCTTGGGGTGGCCGGGGAGTTTGTCGAGGCCGAGAGTTGGGAGCGTGCCGGGGCAAGCAAGATCAACATGCCCGGTCTCCAGCATCTGAATCTCTACGTCACCGGCAAAGCCTACTGGAATCCCCATCTCGACATGGACCAGCTGCTTGAGGAGTACTTCCGCCTGTTCTACGGACCCGCCAGCAAGCCCATGCGGGCCTTTTGGCTCTATGCCGAGGACTTGCGCAACGGGACGCTCGCCGCCAATCCCCGCGAGCTCACCCTCGACTCTCTTGGCACTCCTGAAGACGTCTTCTCGGCCCAGGCTCTGGCTACCCTCGGCGCGCACCTGGACCGCGCCCGCGTCCTGGCCCCGGCCGATTCCCTCTACCGCGCTCGCGTCGATCTCATCGGCAAGGAATTTGCAGTGGGGCGTGGCATGCTCGAGCGAATCCTCCAGAATGGTCCCCCGACCGCCCCCATTCCCGGCCCCCTGGGCACCCTCGGCAAGGATGTCCTCCCCGGACCGCTGGGCAAGGCCCTGCTCTTCACCGACAAGGCCGGCTTGGCCGCGCCCCAACGTACCTATGCATACCTCGCGTGGGACGAAGGCGTGCTCCGCTGCACGTTCGTCAACTACGAGCCCCATCCCGACAAGCTCCGCGCCACCTGTCGCAAAACCGATGGCTGGGGCATCTGGGAAGACGACTGCCTGGAGCTCTTCCTCTGCCCCGACGCCAAGGACCGCACGGAGTGCCGCCAACTCATCGTCAATGCCGCCGGCACCGTCTGGGACGGGTACTGGCGCAAGGGCGAGAAATGGGAATGCGACAAGAACTGGTCTGCGAAGGCCACCACAAAGGTCACCCGCGAGGCCAACCGCTGGATCCTGGAACTCACCATCCCCCTGGCCTCCCTCGGTCTCCCGGCCCGCCCCGTCGGCACCGTCCTCGCCGCCAATATCTTCCGCAGCCGTGTGGCCGACAGTGGCAACCAGCAGTTCAGTTGCTGGGCCCCGATCTACAAGGCCCGCCACCTTACCCCCGAGAAGTTCGGCACCCTCACCTTCGTCGAGGCCAGGCCCGGTAAGGGGCAGTAGTCGCCACCAACGCGGAAAGCGGCGAGAAGCCGCCCCATCGATGTGTTTCCGCAACCCAGCACGGGCGGTTGAATCCACCAGTAGGAGAGGCGAGATTGGGGCACCCATTCCGAAGGAATCCCGCCATGCTTGGTCGTCTCTCCCTGTTCGCTGTCCTCGTCTCCGTCGCAGTGTCTGCCTCCCCGGCCGAGCGACCGGCAGTCCTGGGGAAGGACGGGGTCTTGCGTTGGCAGGACACCAGGCGGGAAGTGGCGCTGTTCGGGGTGAACTACTACGTCCCGTTCGCCATGGACTACGAACTGCTGAAGCGGCGGCAGCTGGACCATCGGCAGGCAATCCGCGACGACCTCGAGCATTTCCGGCGACTGGGGCTGGATGTGATCCGGCTCCACTGCTGGGATCGCGAGATCAGCGACCGGCAAGGGAATCTGCTCGACAACGAGCACTTGGCACTACTCGACTACCTCCTGGCCGAGGCACGCAAACGTGGGATCTACGCAGTGCTCACTCCCATCGCCTGGTGGGGCACGCCGAATGCCTGCGACGGTTTCTCGAACCACTACGACATGCCGCAGATGACCACCGAGGAAGCGCCCCGCAAAGCCCAACAGCGCTTCCTGGGTCAATTCGTGACCCACCGCAACCGATTCACCGGCAAGACCCACAGCGAAGACCCGGCAGTGATCGCCTTCGAGGTGATCAACGAGCCGCTCTATCCGCCGAAGACGACCGACGCCCAGGTGACCGAATACATCAATGCCCTGGTGGACGCAATCCGGGAAGCAGGCTGCACCAAGCCGGTGGCCTACAACTGCTGGGGGGGGCGGCACAAGGCGGCCGCCGCCGCGCGTTGCGATGCCCTGACCTTCGGTTGGTACCCCACTGGGCTCGTAGGCGGGCGGACCATCCTGAATGATTGTCTGCCGACCGTGGACAAGCACCACGCCATGCACAGCCCAGCGCTCGATGGCAAGCTCAAAATGGTCTACGAATTCGATGCGGCGGATGTCCAAGGCTCCTACATGTACCCCGCCATCGCTCGCTCGTTCCGCTCGGGGGGTGTCCAGATCGCGGCGCAGTTCCAGTATGATGTGATGGCCCTCGCGGCGGAGAACAAGAACTGGCAGACCCATTACCTGAATCTGGTCTACACTCCGGGCAAGGCGCTGAGTTTCGCCATCGCTGCGAAAGCCTTCCGCAGCCTGCCCCGTGGCGAGAGCTACGGGACC
>JABGQJ010000896.1 GCA_018648945.1 Victivallales bacterium | reverse complement strand
CCCCCGCCGGCACTCTGGCATTGGCCTTTTGGGCGGGGTCGGCGATCACCTGGAAATCATCGAACCAAGCCTTCCCCGTTCCCCGCCACGGAGCGACCTTGAGATGGGCGTACCGGGCGGTGGGGGGAGCCATGACCGCTCCCCGGTATTCCAGCCACTCCTTGGACGGATTCTGCGAGTTGATCTGGATGCGCCCGACGTATTCCTTGCCCCGGATCGGCAGGGGCTTCTGGTTCTCGTCGTGGTAGCGCAGGAGGATATTGATCATCCCCCTCGCCGTTCCCTTGGGGCCGGGCAGCGCCCGCGCCATGAACGACACGATGTAGACCGTGCTGGGTTGCACCGGAAAAAGGTCGAGTGTGCACTGCGGGGGCGACATCGGGTCCACGCTTTCCAGGCGCAGGGAGTGGGTGCCGGAGAACGGCTCCTTGTCGTCGAGCGCCAACGTGCCCTTGCCGGGGTAGACGTTCCAGACCGCAGGCACCCCCGCCCTGCCGGGCACCACCTTCTCGAACCCCGGATTGCTACCCTCGATCATGTTCTGGGACCAGACGGACCCAGTCGCTGCAAGAAGAGACATGATGAGACGTGATGCGATCTTCATTCAACTAGTCCTTGCCAAGAGGGATGTAGCCGAGCTCCGCGCGCACAGGTTGGCCGTGGGGCACCAAGTCACTCCTACAGTAACCGTTCATGGCGCGAGAGCCATCCTGCGGGTAGGGATATGAGTCTGGCGTTCTGCGCGGATGGCGTGTGCTAGGTCATCGCTCGACTCGCATGCAGACGGCATGTTCTGGACTGGCGTGGTTGAACGTGCTCAGGCCAGGGAGTATATGCCATGGCAAGGAGCCCTGTTGTGAAAGACCAGCCCACACACATCGCGATTCTGATCCTGGGCCTGCTCGGCTTGGCCTTGGCAGGACGCGCGCAAGCTCCACCTGAGATGCCCGTCGATGTTGGTGCCCAACGCGTGGCCCGGATCCCGCACCTGAGCCACCCAAGAGGTGATCGGTGGCCGCTGCTGCTGTGGGGGAACGGGCCCGAGCCAGGCGAGAAGCTGCAGGCCTACCTGGATCGGGGCTTCTGCCCGGTGTTCAACTCTCTGCTTGGCAAGGAGGAGACGATCCGTAAGGAGTTGCTGCCACGGTTGCGGCAGTTGCGCGAGAACAACTTCCCGCTGGTCATTCTTCCGCAGGGGCACACCCAGGCCATGTTCATGGGGCCGAGGGTTCGCAACCACCTCCCTCCGGAAGCCGGAAGGAAGGTGAATCACCGCTTCGACTGCCCTGCCTGGCTCTCCGCGAATCCCCACCTGGCCGGGCATGGCGAGAGCCTGCGGAGGAAGTGCGAGTTCCTACGCCGTGAGGGCTTCAGCCTCGACGCCGTCTTCATCGACTTCGAATCCGGTGCCTACTTGCGGAACGGGGCCGAGGCAGAGAAGCCCCTCCGCGCCGCCATGGCTGAAGCAGCGAAGTGCGCGCTGTGCCAGAAGGTCCTCGGCAAGGAAGCCATGGCCAGTCCTGAGGCGTTTGCTGCGATCGTCGATCGAGGCAGGGCCCATGCCATTCGGACCACCCTCAGCGACCCCGTGCACAGCGTGTTCCCGGAGGCCCGGACCGGCAACTTCTACGCCTATCCAGTTGGTCGCCTGCCCAAAACGCCCGGGATGTATCCTGCGCATGGCTATGACGGCTCGGGGATGAGTGTCCCGCAGCCACGCAAGTACTTCACCGCAGGCTGGCTGGGAGCGGGAGGCGACGAGAGGGAAGTGGCGTGGGCCTGTCTGGGTGATGCCCTGCGCCAGTTCTCGCCAGTGGCGGAAACGCTTCGCTCCGACGAGATGCTGATTCCATGGTTGGGGAATGTGAACAGCCGGAATGCCATTCGGGAGAAACGGGGGCATCTCTTCTGTCCGTCAACCGGATACGCGGAGATTGTCCGCCACATGATGCTGCGCGGCGCCGAGACCTTCGCCCTGTTTGTGCCTCACAGTCCCGCCAGCGAGTATCCCGAGGATTACCGTGTTCCCTACCGAGAACGCGGGCCCTGGCTGATGGTGCTGCAAGGCGTTCAGGCTGGCTACGCCGATATGCTTCGCTTCAACGACTTCCTGCGCCGCGCCAAGCCAGTCACGTTCTCCCATCCCCCATCCCACAAGAAGATCGATGCCGATGCGTTTGCCTGGAGCGGCATGGCGACGGAGGATATCGCACTGGTCCGGACCATCACCTACCGGCCCGCCGAACACAGGGAGGGAATCGCGCTATTTGGCGGCAAGGTCAGCTTGCCCTTCACCACGCATGGCGCGTTCTACTGGGTTCAACGCGACAGGACGGTTGAGGAAGTCCGCTAGCCTGGCTTTCTTCCATACTCCCAGATTCCATGCGTTTGGGGCAAGTTCTTCAGCAGGCAACGGGGGATCCGCCCAAGGTACTTCGGAGCCTCCGCAGGAGGCGGCTTACCGTAGCCACGGGTGGAAACCCGTGGTACAGGCAGAACCCTTGCTCTGAGTCCCCGCGGGGGCCGACATATCCGGCAAGGGCATCAGCCCGCAGCCATCCCGAACGTGGCAGCACGAGCCATGTCGAGAAACTGGGGACGGGCGAATTGTGTCCTGTCTCGTAGAGGGTGCCATTGAAGAGGCGAAAAGCCACGGCTCCGGCACTATCGTTCGTGCGTTGGATGGGCCGGACATCGGTCGGCCTTCGGTGCTGATACTCGTGTTCAATGATGGGCTGGCGGCGTGCCGCCGGGAATCCTGCTAGGAGAGTTCCATGCGTTTCGGTCGTGACCTTACATACCTGGCAGTGACTGCCTCGGTGTTGATCCTGATCGGGGCGGCGTCCGCAGGCGACTGGCCCATGTGGCGCTGCACCACGGGACGGACCGCCGCCACGCCGGAGACGTTGCCGAAAGACATGGCTCTGCAGTGGGCCCTGAAGCTGCCCGCCCCCGAGTCGTGCTGGCCGTCCCCGCAACAACACAA
>JABGQJ010000895.1 GCA_018648945.1 Victivallales bacterium | reverse complement strand
CAACAGCGGGGCGGCGGCTTCGACTATCATTACAAGAAGGGCGCCCGTTGGGATCTCTCGGTGACCAGCTGGCAGGTGCAGGCGCTGAGGGTCGGCTATGTCGCGCGCACGGAAAACAAGGGCGTGATGCCAGCGTTGGAAAAGGCGCAGCGCTTTATCCAGGACACCAGCTTCAAGGGCGGGAGATTTGGCTACAGCTCCCCAGGATCGGGCAGTGCCGGCATGCAGGGAGCTGGTACGCTCTGTCTCCAGCTCATCGGCGCGGGGGGCTCCAAGGAAGCCCGTTCCGGGGTCACCTGGATCAGGAAGAATGATGAAGTGAAGTGGGATCTGGGCAAGAAGTATGCGACTCACGGCAACCCCGTCTACAATTGGTACTACGAGACCCAGGCCATGTTCCATGCAGGCAAGACCCACTGGAGCAGCTGGAACAAGCAGATGAAGAAGGAGTTGGTGGGGGCCCAGAAGCTGGGCGAACAGACGGAGGATAGCAGGGATACGGGCTATTGGGAAGCTCCCGGAGCCTGGCGGAAGCCGGAGTACGACCGCTGGTACAGCACGGCACTCTGTACACTCAGTCTTCAGGTCTATTACCGCTATTCGCCCACCTACGAGATGCCCAGACGCCCCTGAGGGCCGAGTAGCCCCTTCCCGACCTCACTGCACCTCGAGCCCAACGCACACGGGCACGGTATAGGTGTCCCCGGCATGGATCAGGAACGTGTGGCCGGCCGCATAGCCGGACAGGAAGCGCTGGAGTGCCCGCAGGCAGGGCGCTCCCACACTTGCGCGGGGGCAGTGGCGAGGGTAGGGTCTGCTCAGAAGCGGACCAGAATGCGGTCCGCCACGCGTTGGGAAGCACACCGGGAGGCCGCTGGGTATGGACAGGACAAGGACAGGTGAAGCGCGAGATGGTCGCAAGGGACGCGTCTGGCTGGCGGCGGCCTTGGTCGCCGCTCTCTGCACGGGGACGTTGCATGCTCAGGAGGCCGTAGCAGAGCTCGAGATCCCCGCTCTGTTCGGCGGGCGCACAGCCAACGGCCGGAGGGCAGCCCTGCGCAAATACGGCGGCGACAAGGCCACCGAAGCGGCAGTGATGCGTGCCTTGCGGTGGCTGAAGACGACGCAGAATGAGGACGGCTCGTGGTCGAAGACGCACCCCGAGACAATGACGGCCCTGTGCCTACTGACGTTCCTGGCGCGCGGGAAGACCCCCCGCTCAAAGGGCTTCGGCGGCACGGTCCAGAAGGCGATCAAGTACCTGGTCGACAGGGTGACAGCCTACAAGGGCGGCGGGGCGGGCAGCATGCACGGGGCATATGTGAACGGCATCGTGACCTACGCCTTGGCCGAGACCTACGGTATGACTCGGCTCCGGTATGTGAAACCGGCCATGGAAAAGGGGCTGGAGCGGATCGTGCAGGGGCAACAGCCGGGCGGTGGCTTCGATCGCTATTACATGCAGGACATCGGTTGGGATCCCTCTGTGACCGGCTGGCACGTGCAGGCGCTGTGGGCCGGCTTCGTAGCGGGCACGGCGAACAAGGGCGTGAGGCAAGCGCTGAAGAAGGCGCAGAGCTTCCTGCTGGACATCAATTCCAAGGGCGGAGAGTCTGGGCGCGGCAAGTCAAGAATGGATGCCCCTGGCACGCGGGGCGCCACCACGCTCTGTCTGCAGCTCGTCGGCGCCGGGGATTCCAAGGAAGCTCGCGCCGGGGTCGCCTGGATCAGGGAGAACGGCGAAGTGAAGTGGGGCGGGGGCCAAGGGCAGGCGTTCTTCAGCAACCCCGCCTACACTTGCTATTACGAGACCCAGGCCATGTTCCATGCGAGCCAGGGCGGTTGGAGCAGCTGGAACAGCTGGAACAAGCAGATGAAGAAGGAACTGGTGGAGATCCAGAAGCCGGGCGACCAGACCAAGGATGGCAAGGCCACGGGCTACTGGGAAGTCCCCGACGGCGTGAGAAAGCGGGAACATAGCCGCTGGTATACGACTGCGCTTTGCACACTGAGTCTCCAGGTCTACTACCGCTACCCGCAAACCTACAGGATGTTTGGACGCCCGTGAGGCCCGAGTGGACCATTCCCAGGGCATCCGTATCGAGCTGGTGAAGCGATATCGACCTCACTGCACCTCGAGCCCAACGCACACGGGCACGGTATAGGTGTCCCCGGCATGGACGAGGAACGTGTGGCCGGCCGCGTAGTCGGAGTGATCCTTGAGCCCTCGGATGATCGTCACGTCCCCGGTCGAGATCCCCGTCGGGGTCACCTCGCGAATCACGTAGCTGGTGTCCAAGGGCAGGGCATTGCCAAACTGGATCGTCTGGCCGACCAGGCCCGATGCCTTAGGCAGAGGCGGGTCGAGGTGCACCAGATTGGCCGCCGAGTCCGTTGCGTCCGCAGCGGTGACCACGCCCCGGTAGGCGGCCCGCTCCGCGACCAGTTCGTGACCGCCATAGGCCAGGCGAGTCCCCATGCACATGCGCATAAGTACGACACCGGAGCCGGTGCGCCGAATCAGCGCCAGCGACCCGTCGAACTCGATGCCTCCTTCGACCTGGACGGCGGTGGGGATCTCGCAACTGATCAGCACATCAACCGTACCGTCAGCCAAGGTGACTTCGACGACCGCCACTGCATCGGGGTCCGCCTGGTGGACCACAGCCAGACGCCGGACTCGCCGGACGAAGGGCGTCGTGTCGTAGGGCTCGAGGACATTGACGAATTGGCTGTGCACGTCCTTGCCAAGCCGACTCTGGATCAGCTTGCGAAGGCTCTTCGGGTTGCCCGGCTTATTGGGCGGCGGCTGCCCACTGGCCAAGGCCACTTCGTCACAGGGCGTGAGGGCATGAATCCGCAGGTGGGGCTCGGCCCCCGCCTTGATCCGGCCGCGACGGTCCTCCCCCTTCCAGTCAACGGTGTAGGGATCGGCAACCGGGCCGGGGCGCCGCTCGATGTCCCAGAGGAAACTGAAGCCGCTGGCATAG
>JABGQJ010000894.1 GCA_018648945.1 Victivallales bacterium | reverse complement strand
AGGTCGCCGAGACGATCATGGATCTTGGCGGCATTGGGGACGTGCCAGGGGGCCTTGGGGGGATGCTTGAGCGCCTCCTTGAGGACCGCTTCGGCTTCCTTGGACTTGCCGTAATGGCGGTAGATCGCCGCCAGGTTCATGTAGGCGATGCCTTCCCGCTGGGGGTCGTCGCGAAGGCGGTCGCGGTAGACCTTGAGCGCCCAGGCGTATTCGCCGCCAAGGAAGAGATACATGCCGTACTCGTGATCGTCCGGCGCGGCCTTGCGGGCCACGATGTAGTCGTAGGTGAGCTTGATCGCCTCGCGGTTGCGATGCTGGTCCAGCAGCTTGCGGATGTCCTTGCGAGCTACCTTCCAGGGCTGCGTGGTGTCGTAGTCCGTCTTGACTTTGGCCAGCCAGGCCGGGGGAATGCGCAGAGCCTTCAGGTCGGTCTCCAGATTTGGTTTCGGGCCGGCCAGGGCAGCAAAGGTCGCGAGAAAGGTGAGGATCAGGCAACGCATGGACAGGTACTCCTATGTGCGGGAGGGGCTACTCTCCCAGAAGATTGATCTCGGCGATGGCTGCAATCTTCCCACTGTAGCCCGAACGGGCCACCAGTCGAACGAAACGGCCACCCGTTTTCGGCAACGCGATCTCTTGTTCGTCCAGCGAGTTCTTGAGCGTCGTACGCAGGAGCGGCTTGCCCCACGCGTCGGGCGAGGAGGAAACATAGACCTCCAGATCGCGGATACGTCCGTTCTGGCCTCGGTCTTGACGCGCCAGAATGCGCAGAGTATGCAGTTGGCGGGCCTCGCCGAGATCGAGACTGAATTCGTGCGGGAAGCCAGGCTTGCGGGCGCTCCATTCCGTGTGCCAGCAGGTGAGAGGATCCCCGTCGAGGACGTTCCCGATGCCCTGCTTCTGGCGGGCCGTCTCCTGGCTGTCAACCGCGAGGATTCGCCAGTTCGTGCGCCGCAGATTGTTTGCGGTTGGCAATCGCTTGCCGAGTTTGCCGGGCTTGGGCGCGGTAGCGCCCTGCTTCTTCTGCCAGACCGCGAGTGCGGCGGCGGATTCGGGGAAGCGTCCCTGGTCATCGGTCGCCACGAGCCATTGGTCCAGGCGGGCCCGTAGGCGGCCGAGAGTTTCCGCGTGGGCAGGAGAATCGGCCAGATTGTGGATCTCGTGGGGGTCTTCCTGCAGGTCGTAGAGCTCCTCCGGCGGACGTTCCGGCACCATGAACTGAGCGGGATTCGGGGCGAGCTTGCCCTGCGCGTGCAGCTCCTTCATGAGCGCCAACACCGGGTAGGCGCGTTCCTTGTAGCGGTTGCTCTGGGTGTAGGGGCGCTCCGGCATGAAGTTGCGGATGTACTTGAACCGCTTCTCGCGCACGCAGCGGATGCGGTCTACTGTTTCGTCGCAACGATCCCGGGCGGCAAAGATGGCATCGCGTTCCTTCGCCCGGTCGGGGCCGAGGAAGACGCGGCCTTGGAGATGCTTCGGCAGGTCGGTACCGGCGAGTTTGAGCGTGGTCGGCGCGAGGTCGATGGCGTTGATCATTTCGTCCCGGACCGTCCCTGCTGGCAGGTGCTTCGGCCAGCGCACGATCAGGGGTACCCGGATACCGCCCTCGTAGAGCCACTGCTTGCCACGCACCATGGGGCGGCCGTGGTCGCCGAAGTAGAATACGACGCTGTTCTCCAGCAAGCCGTCGGCCTCCAGTCGCTTTAGCGTGTCGCCGATCTGCGTGTCAAGGGCGTTGATCGTGGCGATGTAGTCGGCCCAGTCCTGCCGGGCGACGGGGTGGTCGGGGTAATAGGGTGGCAGTTCCACCTTGGCGGGATCAGCGCGGAATCTGGGGTCGGCGGCGGCCTTGCGCCACGCGCCTCCACGATGGGTCAGGGAGAACTGGATCTGGGCGAAGAACGGCCCCGGTTTCTTCATGTCGTCCCAGGCAAAGGAGTCGTAGGGCTTGACGCGGGGCGTGAAGTTGAAGTCGGTCTTCCGCCCCTTGGGGCAGACGATCCGGTAGCCCGCGTCGCGCAGGTATTTGGTGAACACATGGACGCCCTCGGGCAACTGGAAGCCGTCGCCTCGGTGGCTGCGGTGGTTGTGCGCGCCGATGGTGGTCTGGTACATGCCGGTCATGAAGGCGGAGCGGCTGGCCGAGCAGACCGGCGCGCTGGTGAAGGCATTGCTGAAACGGACGCCTTCGGCGGCCAGGCGGTCCAGGTTGGGCGTGCGTGCGTTCGGGGCGCCATAGCAGGCCAGGTCGGGGCTGGTGTCCTCGGAGACGAGCCAGATGATGTTGGGCGAGTCGGCTGGTGCGCTGCCCAGGTTGGGCACGGTGGCCATGGCACTCAGGGCCCCGGCTCGCAGGAGGTCGCGGCGAGTGAGGTCAAGCTTCATGGGGTCTGCATCCTGTTGGCGCCCGAGGGGGGACGTATGGTGAGGAGGTGCTGTTCACGCCAGGCGCGGTCACGGATGGGCCAGGTACGGCGGGCGGGACTGGCATGGCACCCCGCCTTGTCCGGCTGCAGCGGGACGAAGCCCAGTCTAAGGGCCAGCGACTGGGGGAGAAGCTCGTAATCATCCAGTTGCGAAGCTCGGAACATGGGGTCGGCAAAGACACTGCGCTGATCGTTTCCCAGTTCCTGCCAGTCGTCCCACGAGAGCTCAGCGCCATCGCCCACCACATGGGGATCCTCGTCGCCCCCCCACAGCAGGTTGGCGTCCACCGCCGCCAGTTTCCGGTCCAGCTGGTCGCCTCTGATCCAAGCGGTCTGTCGGCTCTGCGACAGGACCACATTGCGGCGGATGCCCAACCCAGCCGCCAGACCGATTTCGAGGTGGCTGCGCCCACCGCCGACCAGCAGGTTGTTCTCCACCACATGTTTGTCCCCAGCGAGCTGGATGGCAGCCCGAGGGCAGCGCAGAAGAGCGTTTTCGGACACGACCGTGCCGGTGCCGTCGAGCACGGCAATCCCCGACATGCCTGCGGGGAAGGCGTAGCGCGTGGCGGACAGCCG
>JABGQJ010000893.1 GCA_018648945.1 Victivallales bacterium | reverse complement strand
GGTCTCTGTCCAGGCCCTGTCCGGCCATGGGTGTGGGGCCGGTGGATGCCTTGATGAACGCCATGGTTCTGGTGAGGCGGTTCTTCGAGAGCAACAAGGACAGTTTTGTCGATATGGAGAGCCGGGGGGATGGCCCGCCGTCGGCCGATCTCACGTTCTGATCCTGTCGGCGACCTCGGCAACGGCGCATCTGGGTGCCGTGGTTGGCTTTGGTGGTTTCCTCGGCGAGGGGCTGGACTACCTCCTTCCGCTCGTCCCGGAAGCCGTGGTTGCGACACCGGTTGTGTACGTGTCGGTCCGGCGACCGGGTGCACAGGCATCCGCCAGGAGGATGGGCTTGCCGGTCAGTTCATGCCAGCGCTGGAAGTCCGCGCAGATCTCCCCTGTTGTCCTGAAGTACTGAAAGCACATGACATCCATGTAGGGGGTCGCGGCCAGCAGGACCTGGTTGGGGACGAGTGCACTGCCTTCGTAGCGGTCGCCGAGAATCAGGTGGTTGGGGTCGTAGCGGCGAATGGCGTCGTGGGCGACCTGGTAGTAGCGGGCGGCGGTTCTGGCCAGTTCATCCCGCCCTGCCTGGGGCTGAAGGGATGCCGGATCGAACCATGGCCCCACGGGATTCCACTTGGGGGCGTGAGCCCAAGAGGGGCAGCCCACGTAGAAACAGCCGATTAGCTTGGAGTCGCCGGCCAGGCGCGCGCACTGGTCGCGGGCACCACGCTCACCGATCTCGACGGCAAGAGCGTGGTATACACCCCGGAGACGCCAATCACCGTGCCGCCGTTCTCATACCGAGCCTTGCTGACCAAGTGGTGAGGCATGATTGGGCCACTCAGTACTCCGTGCGGCGGAGGATCTGGGCGCTTTCGAGGAGCCGTCCGTCCACGTAGAGGTCGTATTGGGCCATCATGTCGAAGTTGAAGAGCATGACATGGCCCCAACTGAGTCCCGGTGGCTGGTATGACTTCAGGGCCCCGAGGAAGTGGTGGAACTGGTGGAGGCGCTTCGCCTCGTCGGGTGGTTTCCCGAATAGGTAGCGAGGGTAGCCCCATTCCGTGACCCAGTAGGGGTGATCCGTTCCCGCCGCCTTCAGGATCGGGTCCATTCGCTCTTGGATTTGACGCAGCGCCGTGGCGCGCCCCATTTCGGTTGCGTCGGCGATGGCCGGGTAGATATGGACGCCGATGCCATCGACGTATTGCAGGTAGTCCACGGCATTCTGTTGCTTCGCGTGTCTGCCGCGCAGAAGCTGCAGGTAGAGCGCGGCATCGATGATCGAGCCGCTCGCGTGGCGGACCCAGGACGCGGGTGGGCCAGCCATGGCGGGGGACAGAATCTTGATCCGTTCCGGGCCGTAGATCTCGGTGGTGACGGACTGCGCCGCACGGAGTGCCTCGCCGCAGCTCTGGACGCCTTGGCGGACGACGCGGTAGCGTGCGTCATCCCACGGTGTATTCCCGTCCAGGAACCAACCGCCCTTGACCACTGGCAAGTCGCCATTGAAGTCAGCCCAGTTGACTTCCGTGAAGATCTGTAGGGCCTCGATTTTGGCGTTGCGCTTGTGGCACTCGCGCAGGAACTTGGCAAGCGCTTGTCGGAAGAGGGCGACATCCAGGTCTGCGAGCCGGTACTGGTCAAATAGCAGCGGGAACTGCGCGCCCGGATTGGCGATGCCTTTGCGTCTGGCCGTTCCCTTGGGGTAGAAGGCGGGGTTTCCCGAACAGATCCAGATGGTCACCGACATGCCGATGCGGTTGCAGTGCAGGATGTGTTCCACGGCCCTTGCATACGGGAGTTGGAGAGCCAGCCGCACTCGCGTGGGACCAGCCTCGTGAATGGTGCTTAGAAGCTTGTTCTGGGTGGGTACGTCTCCCTTGGCGAACCAGACAAGATTGGGGCGATTGATGCCAAGCTTGAGCTTGGGCATGGGTTCCTCGGCCCTTGCGGTTGCGAGCAGAAGTGCTCCCGCAAGCAACCGGAAGAGGCGATGGCGGCGGCTCATGCCGTGACCTCGGCCACCCAGCGGTGGGTTCCGTGGTTGACGGCGGTGGCTTTCTCCACGAGGGGCTGGATCAACTCGTTCCGTTCGTCCCGGAAGCCGTGGTTTCGGCAGCGGTTGCGGAGATAGGCGCCGCAGAGATGCCAGCCAATGCAGCAGGGGAGTTCGCGCAGCGCGCGAGCCATCGGACCGTAGGTTTCGGTTCGGCGACCGGGCGCACACGCATCTGCCAGGAGCACGGGCTTCCCGGTGAGCTCATGCCAGCGCTGGAAGTCGGGGCAGATCTCCTCCGGCGTCCCGAAGTACTGGAAGCTCATGACATCCACGTAGGGCGTGGCCGCCTGGAGGACCTCGTCGGGGACCAAGGTCTTGCCCTCGTAGCGGTCGCCCAGAATCAGGTGGTTGGGATCGTAGCGGCGGATGGCGTCGTGGGTGATCTGGTAGTAGCGGGTGGCGGTTTTGGCCAATTCGTCCCGCCCTGCCTGGGTCTTGAGCGACTCCGGGTCGAACCATGGTCCCTTTGGGTTCCACTTCGGCACGTGGGCCCACGAGGGGCAGTCCACGTAGAAGTAGCCGATCAGATTGGGGTCCTCGGCCATGCGCGCGCATTGGTCGCGCGCCACATGGTCGCACCAGTCCTCAAACCCCTGGGAGAATACGTCCGGGTAGCAGGTCTCGACATCCCACTGATGGATTTCGGCAAAGGGGAGGAGGTGGCAGTAGGGCATGTCCGCCCACTGGTACTCCTCGTGGGTCCAGCTTCGCGAATGGCGATGCATGCCCTCGTAGGTCTGGTCCTTGGCAGCGCCTCGGACGACGACTTCCTGGGTCCAGCCGATGGTGTTGAACCCCCAGGCATCCAGATCGAGGGCAACCCCCTCCTTGATCCAGCGCTCATGGCTGTTGCCGTAGGTGTCTTGCCAGATACTTCCGCTCTCTGGGTAGCGCAGCGTGGCGGAGTCGAGATGGTTCATGCCCATGGACCAGAAGGGCTGCCCCTCGGGCGTGA
>JABGQJ010000892.1 GCA_018648945.1 Victivallales bacterium | reverse complement strand
CATATCCGGCAAGTAGACACGGAGGCCTGCCAGGTCTCGTTCCGGGAGGCCGCTCCCTGGCCCATGGGACGCTGGACGAAACAGCAGCGCTACTACGTCGAGAATGTCTTCGAAGGCCTGGACGAGCCCGGCGAATGGTACCTGAACCAGGTCACCGGGATGCTGTACTACTACCCGCTGCCCGGCGAGAAGATGGACGAGATCCAGGCGACCGCGCCAACCGTCACCGCCACGCTGGTGGACTTCAAGGGCAATCCGGCGAAGGATGAGTTCATTGAATTCCTGAACTTCCGGGGCCTCTCCTTCCAGCACAGCGTCTTCGACGTCCCCTATGAACAGCGCCACGATGGCCAGGCAGGCATCGCCCTGACCGGCGCAATTCACACGCGGGATGCGGTCAACGTCCGCCTGGAAGACATCGAACTGGCCCATGTGGGGACCTACGGCGTCTGGTTTGCCAAGGGCACCCGCGACAGCGTTCTCATCCGCAGCGAGTTGCGCGACCTCGGTGCGGGCGGCGTCAAGATCGGCGAAACCAGCAGCGAAAACAAGGAGGCAACCGCCTGCCGCAACAACCTGGTCGAGAACTGCTTCATCCACGATGGCGGCCACCTCTGCAAGGCCGGTATTGGCGTCTGGATCGGGCGTTCCAGCTACCACACCGCCCGGCGCAACGAGATCTGCGACTTCGACTACAGCGGCGTCTCCGTCGGCTGGAGCTGGGGCTACGCGCCTTCCAGCGCCAACCACAATATCATCGAGTACAACCACATCCACCACATCGGCAATGGCGTACTCAGCGACATGGGCGGCATCTACTGCCTCGGCAAGTCCCCCGGCACTGTGTTGCGCGGCAACGTCATGCATTCCATCGCCTCCTACGCCTACGGCGGCTGGGGACTCTACACCGACGAGGGCAGCACCAGTATCCTGATGGAGCAGAATGTCGTCTACAACACCAAGAGCGGCGGCTTCCACCAGCACTACGGGCGCGAGAACATCCTGCGCCACAACATCCTCGCCTTTGCTCGCGAGGGCCAGGTGATCCGCTCCCGCCAGGAGAGCCACCTCTCCTTCCTCTTCGAGAAGAACATCGTCATCTTCGAGAACGGCCTACCCCTTGGCAAGAACTACAGCAACGGCAACTACAGCTTCAACCGCAACCTCTACTGGGACGTCACCGAAGAGCCCTTCCTCTTCGCCGGCTACGATCTTGCCGAATGGCAGGAAGAGGGCAACGACCGCGACTCCCTCATCGCCGATCCCCTCTTCCGCAACGCCCGCGAGTACGACTTCCGCCTGAGCAAGAAGTCCCCAGCCCACCAGCTCGGCATCGAGCCTCTCCAGGACTTCTCCAAGGTCGGGCTCTACGGTCCCAAATCGTGGACCAACAAAGCAAAGAAGGCCGCCCACCGCACCCTCGATCCCCACCGCAAACTCCCCAGCGTGGGCAAGACCGCCCGTCGCAACCCCCGCATGATCGCCGAGGACTGCGAAGGGCTCAAAATTGGCGACAAGACCAGCCTCGGCGGAGGCTCCGGCAACGGAACGACCGCCAGCATCCTGGTCGCCGCCAACCCCAAGGGCGAAGGCAAGGTCATCAAGTTCCAGGACGCCCCTGGCCTCACCCACGAATGGCAGCCCCACATCTCCGCCCCCATGAACTGGAACAAGGGTGACGTCAAGGCTTCCTTCGATGTCCTCCTCGGTCCCGGGGCCGAGTTCTGGCACGAATGGCGCAACAGCGGCGGCTCCTACCAGGTCGGCCCGAACCTGCGCTTCAAGGATGGCGCGCTCTACACGGGCGACACCAAGCTCTGCGCCGTCCCCACCGGCGAGTGGATCCATGTGGACATGCTCTCCCCCATCGGCCCTGGCACCAAGAATGGCACCTTCGACCTCGCCGTCACCACCGACGGCGGCAAGACCAAGCTCTTCGCCGGGCCCTGCAAACTCCAGTCGGCCAAGTGGCTCACCCTCAACAGCATGGTCTGGGTCAGCAACGCCACCAAGAAGACCGAGTTCTACCTGGACAACCTGAAGTACGAACGCATCAAGGCTGCCAAGTAGCTGTCCAGAGGAATGTCGGTGAGCCGCCTGGCCATGACGAAGATGAAGTACAGACCGCGTGATGCCGCCATCTCGCTCGATGACCCGGAGCGGGGATTCAGCTTTACCCATCTGACTGGACAGACGGCGCTGACCTATCGCGACTGGCTGAACACGTCCGTCACCATCGCGTTCGTAGGAGTCGTGAAATTCAGCTACTCGCACTTCCCGCCGTACCCAGAACTGCCCGAGGGTACCTTCTGCGAGATTCTCGATTCAGAGTACATCTCCCAACTCCGCGAAGCGAAGGAGCTCGGTGAGAACGAGGCGATTCACCACTTCCTGATCTCCACCAATGAGGACGAATGGTGCGAGGTCGTGGCGAAGACGTACGAGGTCTCGTAGCGGAGAGAATGGACGCAGTTCCGCGCGACGGCTTCCCCTTTGCCCACCTACAGGATCGGCAGTTCCAGCCTGCTCTTCCTGCGCCAGGTCCGACTGCGCGTCGGGCAAGGTCCGACGGAAATTGGTCACGGCCTGCCCCTTGCGCTGGTAATCCCCGGCATCGACATGCAGCGCCAGCACGTTCCTGCTCCAGCCATGCTCGACAGTCTGCCGCATGTACCATTCACGGGCCCGACCATCCTTGACCTTGTGCAGAAGATGCAGCGTGTGGCCCCAGGGGATTTGTGCAACAAGCTGTTGCACTTTCTCCCGAACTGGGTACGTCTCGGCCAGTGTCCGCATGTATTTCAGATTGCGCTCCGAAAAGCCACGGAGCCCAGAGAACTCCTGGCGAAGATCGCGGGACAGCCGTCGAATGACCTCGGCACCCCAACCTTCCTCGCCCTGACGTCGCAGGATCAGCGCTCCAATGTCCCAGTATGCCAGAACCAACGCCGTGTTCGCCGCCAATCCGGCCCGCACCCGGGCGGTCGCCACTTTGGCCTTGACACACGCCA
>JABGQJ010000891.1 GCA_018648945.1 Victivallales bacterium | reverse complement strand
CGCGGCGGGGGTCCTTCCTGAGCTTGTCAATGTCCTTCTTCCGCCATGTTCGCCGGGGGCCAGGCGGCACGCCCTCCCGTCCCTCGTGCCCGTTGGCCACGTCGCCTGCGCCCCGGCTGGCGGCCATGGTACCGTCGCCGAGCAGCTCCACCGTTCCGGGATCGGGATCGGCGGCCTCTTCGTCTGCGAAGCCGAGGTCAGCCTTCAGCTCTTCAAGCACATCGCTGACCCGAGGCACTTCGGCGGGATCGGGAGAGACACGTCGATACCATGCAATGCCCGCGCAGAAAAGCAGCGCGACAACGAGCGTGCTGCACAGAGCTCTGACCATCGTTCCCATGGCACCCGTTCCTCCATCGGTCGTCAGAACACCCACAAGGCGCCCGGCCAGACACTCTGTGTGATCAGGACGCGCCTCCGAACACTATTGCCGAAGATAGCGGGCATTCCTGCCAGCACAAGGCATTCGCTGTCAGCTATCCCCTCCGTCCCCTATCGCTCCTCCAGGAGTGGCAGAACGGCCTGCGCGCCGTGGTCACGTGCTGCTCGCGACGATCGGGTCGGTGCCGTCGTGGACCGCGCGTCACTTGCCCCAGTCAGCGAGCCAAGAGGATGGACGAACGGGAAATTCGGGAGTCCTGTAGCGGAATAGCCGTTCTGCCGCTATTCTGTTCCCGAGGCCGGGCTTAGCAGACCATTCGGATGGCCGAGGGACGGATTGTTGCGCCCAGAACTCCCCCGAAAGGTGGATTTGAGCAGAATAGTGTTGTTGGCAAAGGGGCACCCGATGGACGAAGCTCTGGCACCCAGGGGTAGATCAGCGATGAGACTATGGCGGCTGGCTGAGGATGAACACGGACGGAGACTGATTCTCCTGGCAATCGCATTCGGCATCCTGCCTTTGGTCGGTCTCACGGCGACGGTCAACCTGTCCGCCACGCCTCCGGATGCGGAGGGGTTCCGGACGTTCACACTCCTATTCCGAGCAGGGAAGGAGGTGATCGCCCAACGTACGTACCGCGACGGCAAGGTGACACGGCGCGACGGGACCATTCCGGACGACCTCGAAGGGTGCGTCACTTCCTACGTGTTCGGAGGTGCTGGCGGCGAGCTCCGGCATGCCTACCGCCGCAACGGCCAGAACGTCGAATGGGACCGCGAGAAAGCGGCAGGGCTTCTGGTCCGACTCGATTCGGAAGGGGGCCGTATAGTGAGTGTCGGCACCTGGGAGAAGGGGAGGCCGCATGGGCCAAGGATAGCCTATGCCGCCAATGGACAGGTCGCAGAGCTGACAGTGTTCGAGAACGGCAGGCGAATCGGGACTGATCGGAGCTACTATGACAGCGGAGCCCCCCGCGCGGTCAGACGGTGGAGTGAGAAGGGGGCCTGCCAAGTGATGTACTACCGCGAGGATGGGACGCTTGATTCCGAGTCTTCCGTTAGCAAAGGCGAGCTGCACGTGGAGAAGCACTACGATGCGGCCGGCAAAGCCGTCGTCCGCCTGCTTGATCCTGAGTTCGAGAAGCGACTCAGCCAGGCCACGCGCGCAGACGATCCCGAGGCCGTCAAGGCGTTGCTCCGAGAACGCCCTGACCGCCTGACCATGAAGGACAGGCTTGGCTGCACGCTGTTGCACGACTGCTGCAACTCCGGCCATGCGCAGGTCGTGCGCCTGCTATTGGGGATGGGGGCGGCACCGAGTGCCACGAACGTCACTGGCGGGACGCCCATCCAGTATGCGGCCGCCCGAGGGCATGAGGGCATCGTGGCCCAGTTGGTAGCGGCCAGAGCCGCCGTGAATTCGCACGACAGAATCGGCGCGACCCCGTTGCATCACGCTGCATTGCACGGCCGGGTCGCGGCCATCAAGGCCCTTCTGGCTGGCAGAGCAGCTGTGGACTCCCTGGATAAAATGGGCTCTTCGCCGCTCCATTTTGCCGCAATACGTGGCCATCTGGATGCTGTCAAGGCGCTGGTTGAGGGCGGGGCGGACATTGGCCTGCGCAGCAAGGTCGGGACGACGGCCATGCTGCTAGCCAAGGATGGTGGGAACGCGGCCATCATCTCCTATCTCGCTCAGGCCGAAAGACGTAAGGAACCATAGGGAATGGGGACGCCAGCCAGGGATCGGGGGTCATCCCTTGGCTTTTCGTCTGCCTACCTGGCATATCGGTCCCGATGCCCGCCATGCAGCTCCAGACTCGCCATCCGCAGGCACTCGCCCAGCCAAGGGAAACCGCAGGGATGCTCCGGCTACGAAGAGCGGGTTCATTCCGGGAACGCACACTGGTAGAGAGCGAACTTCGACAGATGGAAGTCGCCTCGGCTGGCCAGGATGCGCAGACGAAGGCGAGAGCAGGTCACCGGACCAAGGCGGAGCAGGCGGCGGTGCCCGATGGTCGTGCCCTTGGCGATCTCCTGCCAGTGACCGGCGATCTCGGCATCTACCGCGAAGGACGCCACATGCTGGCCTTGGGCGATGTCTTCACGGAGCATGACCACGTTGAAGGTCGCGGGAGAGGCAAGCTCCAAGATGGTCTCGGTCGGGGCAGCAGATGTCCAGACCGTCTTCAATCCATTGTCGGTCAACGCCTTCGCCTGCGCGCCACGGGCGCCCTTGGCAAAGTCGCGGGCATACATCCGGTCCACCAGCGCACGCAATTCGCGCAACCGGGCATGGTCGTTCTCATGGACCAATCCCCGTCGGTCCGGGGGGATGTTCAGCAGCAGCACGGAGTTCCTGCCGATGCTCTTGAAGTAGATATCCACTAGTTTCTTGAGGCTCTTGACCTTGCCATCCTGGCTGGCGTGATAGAACCAACCGGGACGGATCGAGACATCGCACTCCGCAGGATACCAGACGTAGGGGCTCGTGCCCTCGTGCCGCCCAGTCCGGCGCTTCACGCTCCACTCGGTCTCGCGCGCCACGCCCGTCTCGTTGCCAACCCAGCGCACATCAGGGCCGGAGATGGCGATCACGGCCTGCGGCTGCAGCTCGCGGATCAGTCGGTAGT
>JABGQJ010000890.1 GCA_018648945.1 Victivallales bacterium | reverse complement strand
GAGTTTCGCGTAGCTGAAGTCAGGAGATGCCATGTAGTCGTCGTTGCTGCGCAGATCCCACAGGTCAGCCTTGTCGAGCGTGAACGCGAGAGGGTTGCCATCGCCCCAGACCATGGTGCCAAGGTCACCATTGCCCAGGGGGAATCCGTGGTGCCATTCCCGCGGCGGACCGTGGTGGTTGATGCAGTGGCAGGATGCTGGTGTCTGCAGTCCATCGGCGTCCATTCGGGACCTCGTTTCCGTTAACCCGCTGATTGTCTGAACGACACTGTAAGGGTAGGCGGGGGATCAGCCAACCCAAAAGAGAAGGGAAGAAGAAGCGGCCGCTGGGACAAGCAATGGACTTCGGGTGCTCCATCCGCGTGAAATCCGTCGCGTCAAGGATAGAGGACCTCCCCGTGCCGCAAGTGACCGCGAGATACCTGCCGTCCATGAAAAGGTGCAGAATCTGAACGCTCTGGTTCCTGCCCAACTGTCCGCGTTCAATCTCGGTCAGGTCGCCGGCCGCCGCGATCCGGTACGCGGCCAAGTCCAGCCGCCTTCGGCACCAGCACCAACTGGGACAAGGCCGTCGTCAACGACAAGTCTCTCGCCGGCGTCGCCATCAAGGTCGCCGCCGAGGGCTGATCACCCCAGCCATAGCCCCCAAACCAACGCCCCTGCGGTCACACGATCCCGAGAACGCTGGAATGATCGTTTTCAGATGGCCGCGAGCGGCCATTTGAGATACGTGTTAACTCTGGTTGTAGGCTCTCCGGCATTTCCTCTTTCTCGGTTTCTTTGGGAACCAGACTGTCTGGTCTTGGAAGTCCTCCATGAACATGGCGCATTCTCGCATGATCTTGTCCACCACGTCCATCTCTCTGCCTCTTGGAATCGTGAAACCGGAGACCATTGCGTTTGGCTTGTCAGGCTGGACCGTAACACGAACCGAATCGCGGTCATCGGTGAGGTGTCGTGCGGCAGAACGAAGCGCGTCAATGTGTTTCTCCGCGGGCGACACACTGAGATCGATTTGTACCCGAACGTCCATCTGTTCCGGTTGCGCCATCTTGTGCTCCTAACGTGCCGGTCACCTGTGGTGTGCTGCGGAGGAAGCTCTCGCCGACTGGTACGTCCAGGCCGTGCCCGCCGCTGCGCGCCAACTCCGACCGCAAACAGGTGCTCTGGCAGGGAGATCCGCCCCTCGCCAGTCTCGCGGGCAAGCCCTACAGGTCCAGATCGAGCGGCGCAATGCCGATCTCTTCGCGCTGTAGTTCCTCGACTGACCGACAGCTGTTGCCGGCAGATCAGTTCCAGTCGTGGTCCCAGTCGTTCCCACGCCGCACACTGACCGCAATTTCCAGATGGATATTGAGCCGCAGTTGTTTGTGCAGCGACATGCTGGCCTCCCAGCTGTCGTCCTGCCCCACGCCAATCCCGACCTCCAGCAGGAGATCGGGCGACAACTGCCTGTGCAACTCCAAATAGGTTCCCCAGCCCCCGTTAGAATCAACACCCAGAGAAACGGAGCCGTGGATGTCGGAACGCGCCCGCTTCAGGAGTTCCCGGGCGTTCACTGCCACCGGGCTCTGCTCGACCAGACTCGTGTGGGGTCGGAAGGGCTGGTCTGCCGGACTCTCCAGCCTGGACAGCGGGGCCTCGAAATCGATCATCTGGACCGCACCCAGTTGGAGTTTCGAGTCGGGGCGCGCCTTCGCCTCTGCGGCGGTGAGGGCCAGCTGCAGGCGGGCCATGCGCCAGTCTCGGGGCGGCGGACCGGCGCAAAGGCATGCACTGCCGACGGTGAGAGCGACCAGGATGGAACGAAGTGCAGTCATAGCCGTCAAATTACGCCGTGTGAGGGCGGACTGCAAATATGGCGCGTGCGACTACGCGTAGTGGGTCTACAGTAGGACAGCGAAACTCGACCGATGACAACCAGCGAGACCACCGATGACCGCGCCCCCTCCCCTGCTTGAGCTCAGCCATGTGACGCGTAGCTTCCCGTTGCCCTCCGGCGCGATCATCGAGGTGCTGCGCGGCGTGGACCTCTCCCTGCGGGCCGGGGAATCGGCAGCGGTGGTGGGACCATCGGGTTCAGGGAAAAGCACGCTCCTAAACATTGCCGGCACGCTCGACCAGCCAACCGCCGGCGAGGTCCGCTTCGCCGGGGATTCCCTGGCCGACCTGGCAGACGCCGAACTTGCTCAGTTCCGGAATCGCGAGGTGGGGTTCATCTTCCAGTTGCATCACCTGCTGCCCCAGTGCACCGCTCTGGAGAATGTGCTCGTGCCCACCCTCGCCCCGCAGGCACCGGGGCAGGAAGACGCCCGGGAACGTGCCCAAGCACTCCTGGAGCGAGTCGGCCTGGGCGACCGCCAGGACTCGTTTCCCGCCATGCTCTCGGGCGGCGAGCGCCAACGGGTCGCCGTCGTGCGGGCGCTGATCAACCGCCCTCGCCTGCTGCTGGCCGACGAACCAACCGGAGCACTGGATACGGCCGCCGCGCGGGATCTTGGCGATCTTCTAGTGGACCTGAACCAGGAAACGGGAACGACCCTCCTCGTCGTCACCCATTCGCGAGAGTTGGCCGACCGCATGGGGCATGCCTTGATCCTCCGCGACGGCGCGCTGAGCCCAACGGACAGCTGATGAAACCACGCACCCTCATCATCAGGAGTCTGCGCCTGTACTGGCGATCGCATCTCACGGTACTCCTGGCGACCGCGATCGCAGCAACGGTTCTCATCGGGGCATTGCTTGTGGGGGGCTCTGTGAAGCAGAGCTTGACGCACCTCGTCCTCCTCCGCCTTGGCGGCACGCAAACCGCCATCATCGCCGCCGATCTCCTTCCCCAGGCCAGCTTGGCCAGCCGACTGGAGGAACGCACGGGCCAACCCGCCGCCGCCGTTCTGACCATGCCCGGCATCGTCACCGTACCCAGCAACGACCGGCGCGCGAACAAGGTCCAGATCTGCGGCGTGGACTCGGCTTTCCCAAGCCTCTCGCCTTTTGGCAACGCGCCGGTGCCCG
>JABGQJ010000089.1 GCA_018648945.1 Victivallales bacterium | reverse complement strand
GGGCTCGCGGCCTTCGCCATCGACCAGTACGGCGGCAGCAGCAGCCCCTGCGTCTCCTTCCTCGGCCAACCGGCACGCACCGTCCGCTCCACAGCCGGACTGGAGCAGCGAACGCACTGTCGAGTCGTGGGAGTCTACGCACTGCTTGATGGCGAGAACACGTACCAGATCATGCTTGAGGCGCTGCCGCCTGCGGCTCAGGATGCGGACACACCCGAGCTTCTGGAACGGCACAACACACTCATTTCAGGCTGGGTTCGCAAACACCCCGAACATTGGTTCGGCTGGTTCCACCGCCGGTTCAAGGATGTGGTAGAGTACCCATAGCCAACCGCACCACCAATCCCCCGGACCGGCAGTGAACACCTTCGTCAGCATCTGGATCAAGTTTTTCTTCCTGCTCACGCCCTTCTTTGTGCTCAGCATGTTCCTGGCGCTGACCCATGGGCTGAGCGAGAAGCAGCGCCGGAGGCTGGCTTTACGGGTGACGTGGGCGGTGGTGGTGGCCAGCTTTGCGCTGTTCTTCTTCGGGAACGCGATGTTCCGCGTGTTCGGCATCACGGTGGATGCCTTCCGAGTGGGTGCGGGCGCCCTGCTCTTCCTCTCGGCCGTGGATCTGGTCCGCGGCGACCCCAGTTCGCGGACCATGCCACAGGAAGGGGACATTGCCGTGGTCCCCCTGGCGGTCCCGATCACCATCGGCCCAGCCACGACGGGAGCCCTGCTGGTGATGGGGGCGGACGTGTCGTCGGCAGCGGAGCGGGCGGTTGGCTGCGCTGGACTGCTGGCCGCGTTGCTCTGCGTTTCCGGAATGCTCTTTGCCGCCGCTTCGGTGGAACGGCTGATCGGCAAACAGGGATTGATCATCCTAAGCAAGCTCACCGGCCTTGTCCTCGCCGCCTTGGCCGCCCAAATTGTCTTCACGGGAGTCCGAGGACTGCTTGCTGCATAGCCTGTAGAATTTCCTTAGCTTCGACCACCAACGGAGAGCACCGATGACGACCGAGCACGACTGGTTCAAGACCCACATCCGCCAAGTGCACATGGACTTCCACATGCCCGAGTTCCCGGCCGAGGCGATCACCAGCTTCGATGCCAAGGAGTTCGTCGGTCACCTGCGACGGGGCCGCGTGAACGTGGTCGCGCTGTTCGCCAAATGCCACTTCGGCAATGGCTTCTACAACACGCAGGTGGGGCACAAGCACGCCGGCCTGCCCGGCGACTTCCTCCGCGAGGCCGCGGAGGAGTGCCGCAAGCACGACATCAGGACCCTCGCCTACTACTCGCTCTGCTGCGACCGTCGCGCCTGGGAGAACTACCCTCATTGGCGGGCCATCCAGGCCAACGGCGAACCGTTCCCGATCGTCGGCCCGTGGGGGAGAGTCTGCGTCAACACACCCTACCGCGAGGAGCTTGTTCTGCCCCAGATCGAGGAGATTGCCGCCGACTATCCGGTGGATGGGTTCTTCATCGACATTCCCATGGTCCCCGACTGCCACTGCCCCTACTGCAAACGCAAGTACCAGGCCATGTACGGTCGCGACTATGGCGAGAACATCCCGGCCAGGGAGCGCCAGGCCTTCCTCTACGGCTCGACCACCCGTTTCCTGCGCGAGATGCGCGCCCTCTGCAACCGCCACAACCCGCAGTTGAAGATCGTCACCAACCAGGGCGGGCGCATCGATGCCCCCCTCACCTTCCGCCAAGCCAACGACTACGGCGTGTGGGAAAGCCAGCCGCACTCCAACTACCTCTCGCATAGCTTCGCGACCCGCGCCGTGCGCACCCATGACCGGCCAACCCAGGTCATGTCCGTCCGCTTCTACCAGGGCTGGGGCGATCTGACCCTCAAGCCCACCGCCCAGATGACCACCGAGTTCGCGGCCATGATCGGCAATGGCGGCGTGGCCAGCAGTGGCGATCAAGTCAATGTGGATGGCACGCTGCAACCGCCCGTCTACGATATGTTCGACCAGGCTTTTGGCTTCGTGGAGAAGCGCGAGGACATCCTCCGGGGAGCCAAGGCGGTATCCCATGCCGCCCTCGTCGCCCCCGTGCCCCGGGCCGACTGGCCAGCGCCGGCCGCGTCCGGCAACGAGATGAAGGGCGCGCACAAGGCTTTGGTCGAGAGCCATGTGCAGTTCGATATCATCACCTCTCTCGATGTGGAGCAGTTCGCCAACTACGAGTGCCTGGTGCTGACCGAGCCCTGCGACTTCGCGCCGGATGTCTTCGAGAAACTGCGGGCATGGGTGGCCAATGGCGGCACGCTCATCGCCGTGGGGAAGAGTCTGATGCCTGGCGACAACCGCTTCGAACTGCAGGACGTGTTCGGCCTGGAGTACTTGGAGCCGTCCGTGTTCAGGGTCAGCCACTTCCTGCCCCGTCCGGAAGTGCGCGGGGAAGCCAACGAACTGCCGTTGCAGTGCCGGGGGCCGGCGATCAAGGTCATGCCCACGACGGCCACGGTCCTGGCCGACTACATCTACCCGCAGATCGAGGGCACCAGCACCTACGCCTTCCGGCACGGCACCTGCCCGCCGCCGGCCATGCAGCCATCCCCCTACCCCTTCGCCACAGTCAACGACTTCGGCCAAGGGCGCGCGGTCTATGTCGCCGGCTCGGTCTTCGGCATCTACTGGCAGACCAATCACCACTGGTTGCGGCAGTTCGTGGCAGGCATCTGGGACTACCTCTTCCCGGAGCCCGCGTACCGGATCGACATGAACGGCCTGGTCGAGGCAAACCTCATGCGCGCCGCAGACGGCGCCCTCCTGCTGAACCTGATCCACTACCAAGTCGGGCACCAGGGCGACAAGGGCGCGATCCCGTCCATCGAGAAGGTATACCCCATCCGCGATGTCGCCTGCCAAGTGCGCGCCACCGGCGTGCGAAGCGTCCGCGTGGAACCGGAAGGCGAAGAACTGCCCTTTGCCGCGGCGAACGGCTACATTGCCTTCACGGTACCCAGCATTCATTACCTCGCCATCGTGCGGATCGAGACAGACTAGCATGCGACAACCGGACGACTCTTGGAGCGAATTCGACTGGGAACGGGCGTTGCGAGAGAGCGACGAGCAGGCCCGGAAGTACTTCCAGCTCCTGCAGCGCTTTTGCGACCTCCCCGGCGGCGAAGAACTCATCGCCGGCCAGATGGGAGGCAGCTTCCAGGAAGCATTCCTCGACTTCGATCTGGGAGACCTCCATGGCGAATGGGACGACGAGCTGCCCGGCGCGGAGAAACTGGCAGAGGGGAACGAGGCAAGCGGGGAAGACACGGAAGACGACAACGTGCTCTTCTACGAGCGCGACCCGGTCTTCAGCTCCCTGCGGCAAGCCGCAGTGGGGTGGTGCAACGTCTACGCCGCCATTCTGCCCGGAGAGGGACGCAAGGAGGGACTCAATGTCCTCTACCACATCGGACGGGCTCTGGCCAACCTGGCCTTTGGCATCGATGACGGCGTCTATGACGCCCCGGCCGGCAGCGTGGCCTTCGCCAAACGCAGCCTGAGCAGCCTGAACCAAGCGATCGCCACCATCGACCGGCTCCTCCAGGACCATCCGCGCTACGAGGAACTGCTGCGCACCATCCGAGGCCATCTGATCAACAGCACGGACGGCCTCACCGACCACATCCAACGCGCCCGCAATCAACCGCCTCCCAAACCGGGAAGCTGAACGAGAGCCGAGCAAGCGAGGTCCCCCCATGCCCGTCCGTTTCGCCATCGACACCCTCCGACAGACCCTCGCCGACCAACGGGTCGGCATCATCTGCACGCCCGCTGGCTGGCTCCCTGGGATGGGCGCCCTCGGCGACTACTTGGCCGCCGACCCGGCGGCGGACGTCCGGGCCATGTTCGCCCTCGAACACGGCCTGCGGGGCGACCTGCAGGACGGCGTGCACTTCGACTCCTACACCGACCAACGCACCGGCCTCCCCGTCTTCAGCTACTACGGCGGCGACCGCACGTTCCCCCGCGGAACCCTCGCCGAACTGGACGTGGTCGTCTTCCATGCGCAGGACGTGTCGCACCGAGCCTACACCTACAAGCACACCCTGGCCGACACCTTGCGTGCCTGCGCCGGAACCCGGACCCGAGTGGTCGTGCTGGACCGTCCCACACCATTGGGCCACCTTCCCTGCCAAGGGCCTCTTGGCCTGCAGTTCTACCCGGTCGAACTCCCGGTGGTCACCCCCTTCACCCTCGGCGAGCTTGGCCTGTACCTGCGCCGGGAGTTGGCCCTGGACGTACAACTGGAGGTGATCCCCGTCCGCGACTACTACCGGGACATGCCCTGGGACGAGACGGGGCTGCTCTGGGCCCCGCCATCGCCAAACATTCCTTCGCTCGACTCGTGCTACGCCTACGCCTGCACCGGCATGCTCCAGCACACCACGATCAGCGAAGCCAGGGGCACCTGCAAACCCTTCGAGTACTTCGGGGCGCCATGGGTCGAGCCACAACGTCTTCTCCAGGCCCTCAGCGAGCAGCACCTGCCGGGAGTCGTCTTCCGGGAGGTCTGGTTCACGCCCGCCTTCAACAAGTTTGCCGGGGAGCTCTGCGGCGGCATCCACCTGGGCTTCGTCGGCCACCGCGCCGTGGACGCGATGCGCACGGCCCTCACCATCGTCCGCGAACTGCGCCGTCTGTACCCCCGGGAATTCCACCCCATCAAGGGCTTCGGGCGCTGGCTGGACGGAACGGAGTGGACTGCCGAGACCACCGACGCGATGGACCTGGAGGCGTTCCTGGCTCGGGCCAATGCCGCAGGCTCCCAGTTCCAGGAGAGCATTCGCGACCTCCTCCTCTACGCCTAGCACAGCCAGATTCCACGCGTCCCTAGCTTGGCTTTTTTTGCCCGCGGCGGGTTGACACGGGCAAGAACCGGAGTCATAACGTAGGGTGCATTTCAAGAGCGTCGCGATTCGACGTTCCGTATGTGTTTTTGCATCAGCTCGGACGAGCATGAGATAGCCGAGGGTTCCTTGTCGTGCATGAGGTCTTGGTTTCTCCGAACCCCCCATCGGTTCGGGAATCCGCGAGAGACGGTCGCCGCAAGTTCGGCATCCACGCTTGTCGATTCGCCAGACACAACGCATTCTCTGCTCAGAAGAAGGAAGCACACGCCGGAATCGAGATGCCCCATAGCGGTCCCCGCCGCAGTGGCCCAATCGAAGATTCCCCTTTCGCCTCCACCATCTGAACAGAACACCCTCCCCGCCGCCGCGGTGCCATACCAACCCGGTCGCCGGGAGACCACAGGATAACAGACAGCACATGATGACCGTTGGTGACGTTGTAGAAGCTCTGAACGGCGAACTGGTCTGTGGTGCGGACCAACTGGACCGCACCGTGAACGGGTTCGCCGCAAGCGATCTCCTCAGCGATGTCCTTGCCGTTGACCAAGACGACTTCGCGCTCCTTACCGGACTGACCAACGCCCAAGTCGTGCGCACGGCCGACATCACCGGAGCCTGCTGCATCGTGATCGTCCGCAACAAACAGCCCCAGCAGCCCGCCAGCGCCCTGGCGCAAGCCATGGGCATCCCCATTATCCTCTGTCCATACAGCATGTTCGAAGCATGTTCACGCCTGAGTCATTTCACGGAAAGCGAGGATGACACAGCTTCACGAGCGGCAAATCCGTCTGGTACACGAACTGATGTACCAGATCAAAGTGCGCGAGGTAATGACGACTGACGTCATTACCTTCCCGCCCACGGCGACGTTCCGGGAAATCCAGCTCTGCCTGAAAGAGCACCGTTTTTCCGGAACGCCTATTGTGGACGAGGGCGGGGTGTTGCTCGGAATCGTCAGCATCGACGACATCATCACCGCGTTCGATGCCGGGCACATCGACGATCCCGTCGCAGAATTCATGACCAAAGGATTGGTCACCATTCCTCAGAACTACTCGGCCATCGCCGCCTCAAATCTCTTCAACAAGCACCGCTTCGGTCGCCTGCCCGTGATGGAATCCTCCGGCAGCGACAAACTGGTGGGCATCCTCACCTTCGGGGATATCCTCTCCCACCTCCTCCTGATCATCAACTCCATCGCCGAACGCGTGGAGGAACAGGAGCGGAGCATGGCGCGCCACATGGAGCACAGCAAGCACGACACGCTCCACTTCGAGCTCGCCCCCGACAAGTTCGACCAGGCCGGAGTGGCCTCCACCATGGTCAAGAAGCGTCTCAAGGCACGCGGCGTGCCGGGAGATATTGCCCGACGCGTCGCGGTGATCTGCTACGAAGCGGAGATCAATGTCATGCTCCACTCCCTTGGCGGCTACATGGACGCCGATATCCGCGACGACCAAGTGCGCGTCGTGGTGGGTGACGAGGGACCCGGCATCCCCGACATCAAGAAGGCCATGGAATCCGGCTACACCACGGCCAACGAGAAGATCAGGGCGCTTGGCTTCGGCGCCGGCATGGGGCTGCCCAACATCCAGCGCTGTGCGGACGAGTTCTCCATCACCTCCTCGATGAAGACCGGCACGGTTATCGAGGCCACCGTCTACCTCCCCGCCGCCGAACCCACCGCCCCCGCCGAGGAGACCCGCACCAGTGAAGCTTAACGAACTGATCCAACATCTCGGACTCGACCCCATCCAAGTCGAAGCCCCCGAAACTGTGGAAGTGACTGGAGCCTACTGCGGCGATCTGCTCAGCGACGTGCTGGGACGCTGCCCGCCGGACGCCGTCTGGTTCACCGTGCAGGGGCATGTGAATGTCATCGCCGTGGCCGACATGCGGGATGTCGCCTGCGTGGTGCTGGTCAACGACGTCTCGCCCGACCCGCAGACGGTCGCCAGAGCCAGGAGCCAGGGCATCGCGCTCTGTGGCAGTGAAGCGACGTCCTCCGAACTTTGCATGCGTTTGGCGGGGGTTCTCTAGGGCCTATGACACACACGCGCTTTGATCTGCACCTGCACTCCGCGCTCTCCGCCTGCGCGGAGAACACACTCAGCCCCCGGCAGATCATCGCCTGCGCCGTCCACGCCAAACTCGATATGATCGCCATCACCGACCACAACGCGAGCAACCATGCCACCCTCGCATCCCGCCTCGGGCAGGACTGTGGCCTGACCGTGGTGCCGGGCATGGAAGTCACCACCCGCGAAGAGGTCCACGTCCTGGCGCTGTTCACCGAACTGACCGGTCTCCAAGCCCTCCAGGAAACCGTGGACAATGCCTTGCCCGAAGCCGCGAACGACACCGAACACTTCGGCTGGCAGGTCGTCTACGACGAGGACGACGAGATCGTGGATGTGGACGAACGCCTCCGGCAAATCGGCACCGACTTGGGAATCGACGACCTCACCGGACACATCCGCGACTTCGGCGGCGTCGCCATTCCCGCCCACGTCTACCGCGCCCGCAACAGCCTGACCAGCCAACTGGGATTCGTCAACCCCGACGGCGACTACGACGCAGTCGAGGTCACCGCGCGAACCTGGGGCCGCGAAGGACTGCAGCTCGGCAACACCATTGGCGGCTTCCCCGTGCTGGCGGGCTCCGACTCCCATTTCGTCGAGGATATCGGGCGCTTCGCCCTGGAGATCCCCGACCACGTCAGCACCGTCCCCCAATTGCTCGGGGTCCTGCGCAACCTGGTGGAGGCATGATGGAAGACATCTCGCTCCACCTGCTCGATGTGCTGGAGAATTCCGCCAAGGCGGGGGCAAAGACGGTCTGCGTGGATTTCACTTGGGCGCGCGACGACGCACTGCAGGTGAGAATCGCGGACGATGGGCCCGGCCTCCCGCCAGAAATCGCCGAGGATCCCACGGACCCGTACCGAACCACCCGCACGGAACGACCCGTCGGGCTCGGCCTCTCCCTCCTCCGCCGGTCCGCCGAGGAATCCGGCGGCGCGTTGCGCGTGCAGTCCGAACCGGGGCGGGGAGTGACCGTGATCGCAGAGTTCCACTTTGGCACCGTGGATGCCAGACCGCTTGGGGATCTGCCCGGCGTGCTGGCAATGTCGGCGGTGTCCTGGCCGGGAATCGACCTGCGCGTCTCGACTCGGACAACACATGAAATCTTGGATATGACAACGGTCAGAAGCGAACTGGCTGGCATCGACCCGAGCCATCCCGCGGTCCGCGCCTTCGTGGAGGAACTCCTCCAAGGTGGCCTGGCCGAGCTTGTGACCTGGGCGGGGCAGGAGTTCAGTATGGGCGATTAGTACAAGTCGGCGGGCAGCCGGTGCTCAACACGTTAGGAACAAGAGGAACGAGCCATCCTGAGCGGTGGCCGGGCGAGGCAGCAACACTCGCACCCTCTGTTCTCTATCTCACGCAACCAAAGGAGTCGGACGAATGAAGAATTTGGACGAATTGCGGAAAATCCGAGACCAAGTGAAGAAGGATCTGGAACTACGTGGCGGCAGCCATCGGGCCAAGATCATCGTATGCATGGGCACCTGCGGCATCGCCGCCGGCGCACGTGACACCATGAAGGCCCTCCTGGGCGCTCTGGAAGAAGCCGGGCTCACCGATGTGGCCGTCACCGCCGCCGGTTGCGCGGGCTTCTGCGAGCAGGAACCCCTGGTCGAAGTGCAGATGGCTGGTGCCACTGCCGTCCGCTACGGCCATGTGGACGAAGCGGGGGCCAAGCGTATCATCACCGAACACATCGTCGGCGGCAACACCGTCGACGATCTGGTCTTTGCCTAAGGAGGCGACCCGGATGCCTACGGAATGCTGTGAAGGAACGTGCACCAACGCGCGGTTCCAGGAACTCGACGAGTTCATTGCCCAACAGTCGAAGGGGCGCGATGCGCTCATCCCCATCCTGCACAAAGCGCAGGATCTCTTTGGCTTCCTGCCGATCGACGTGCAGGAACACGTGGCCAAAGCCATGGATCTGCCCGTGAGCGAGGTGCTGGGGGTAGTGACCTTCTACCACTACTTCACCATGCAGCCGCGCGGCCGCCATACCGTCAACATCTGCCTGGGAACCGCCTGCTATGTGCGCGGTGCCAAGAAGGTGGTCGAAGCCCTGACCCAGGAACTGGACATCAAGATGGGTGAGACCACCGAGGACCGCCGGTTCTCGCTGACCGCCCAACGCTGCTTCGGCGCCTGCGGTCTAGCCCCGGTCATCATGATCGACGACGACGTCCATGGTCGCGTGACACCCAAGAAAATCGCCGGTCTCCTGGCCCAGTACGAATAGGCGATACCACATGAAAACACCTAGAGCCCAAATACTGCTCTGTGCTGGCGGTTCCTGCATCTCGTCCGGCACCGAAAGCGTGCGAGACGCGTTCCTCCGCGAACTGGCCAGCCACGGGTTGAGCCAAGAGATCGAGCTGATCACCACCGGTTGCATGGGGATGTGCGAAGTCGGCCCCATCGCCATCATCTACCCGGAAGGCGTCTTCTACCAGAAGGTGAAGGCCGAGGACGCCGCCGAGATCGTCGAGGAGCACCTCCTCAAGGGGCGCGTCGTCGATCGCCTGTTTTACAAGAAGCCCTCGACCGGCGAAGTGATCTCGACCATCAACGATATCGACTTCTTCAAACTCCAGAAGAAGATCGCGCTGCGCAACTGCGGCAACATCGATCCCGAAGACATCCGCGAATACGTCGCCGCCGACGGCTACCAAGCCCTCGGCCAGGCGCTGACCGAGATGACTCCGGAAGATGTCGTGACCCAGGTGAAGCTCTCCGGCCTGCGCGGTCGTGGCGGTGCCGGCTTCCCCACCGGCCTCAAATGGCAGTTCACCGCGGCCGAGAAGTCCGACTGCAAGTACGTGGTCTGCAACGCCGACGAGGGCGACCCCGGCGCGTTCATGGACCGCAGCATCCTCGAAGGCGATCCGCACAACGTGATCGAGGCCATGGCCATCTGCGGCTATGCCGTCGGTGCCTCCCAGGGCTACCTCTACGTGCGGGCTGAGTATCCTCTCGCCATCCATCGCCTGCAGATGGCCATCGACCAGGCGCGCGAAATGGGCCTGCTCGGCAAGGGGCTCTTCGGCACCGGCTTCGATTTCGACCTTGAGATCCGCATGGGAGCGGGCGCCTTTGTCTGCGGCGAGGAAACCGCCCTGATGCACTCCATCGAGGGCAAGCGGGGCGAGCCCCGTCCCAAGCCGCCGTTCCCGGCCCAGAAGGGCCTCTTCGGCAAGCCGACCGTGCTGAACAACGTCGAGACCTTCGCCAACATCGCCTACATCATCACCGAAGGCGGCGACGAATTCGCCAAACTCGGCACCGAGAAGAGCAAGGGCACCAAGGTGTTCGCGGTCGCAGGCGATGTGAACAACTCCGGCCTCGTGGAAGTGCCCATGGGCATCACCCTCGGCTCAGTCGTCTACGACATTGGCGGCGGCATCCCGAACGGCAAGAAGCTCAAGGCCGTGCAGATTGGTGGCCCCTCCGGCGGCTGCATCCCGGTCGAACACCTGAACACCCCCATCACCTATGAGTCCCTGCCCGAACTGGGCGCGATCATGGGCTCGGGTGGCTTGATCGTCATGAACGAGGACACCTGCATGGTGGACCTCGCGCGCTACTTCCTGGAATTCATCCAGGAGGAATCCTGCGGCAAATGCACGCCCTGTCGGGTGGGCACGCGCATCATGCTCCAGCTGGTGACCAGGATCTGTCAAGGCCAGGGCACCATGGAGGATCTGGCCAAGCTGGAGGAACTGGCGCCGCAAATCGCCAAGACCTCCCTCTGCGGCCTCGGGCAGACCGCCCCGAACCCGGTCATCTCCACCCTGCGCTACTTCCGCGAAGAGTACATCGAGCACATCCAGGAGAAACGCTGCCGGGCAGGCGTCTGCAACGAACTGGTCTGGGCGCCCTGCACCAATGCGTGCCCCGCCTCGGTCAATGTCCCCGCCTACATGAGCCTCGTGGCCGACGGCCAGTTCGAGGAAGCCCTGCGCATCCACATGCTGGCCAATCCGTTCCCCTCCGTCTGCGGCCGCGTCTGTCCCCAGTGGTGCATCAAGAAGTGCCGTCGGGCAGACCTTGAAGGCCCCCTCGCTGTGCGCCTCGTCAAACGCTTCATGGGCGACCAGCGCCAGGACTACACGGACCTCTACCCGGCCAAGGACGCCCCCAACGGCAAGAAGGTCGCCATCATCGGCTCCGGACCGGCCGGCCTGACCGCCGCCTACTACCTCGCCCTCCGCGGCTACGAACCCACCGTGTTCGAGCGCCAGAGCGAAGCAGGCGGAATGTTGCGCTACGCCATCCCCGACTACCGGCTGCCCCGCAGCTACGTGGACAAGGAAATCGACGGCTTGGTCAAGCTCGGCGTCGAGATCCGCACGGGGGTCGAGATCGGCAAGGACGTCACCGTCCCCGAACTGGAAGCCCAGGGCTACGAGGCATTCTACCTCGCCACGGGCTCCGGCAAGGAGATCAAGCCCAATATCGACGGCATCGATCTGCCCGGCGTCTACACCGGCATCGACTTCCTCGAGCAGGCCGCCAAGGATCCGGACGTGCCCATGGGCAAGGAAGTGATCGTGGTCGGCGGTGGCGACAGCGCCATCGACGCATCGCGCATCGCCCGCCGCGTCGGTGCCCAGCAGGTCACCATCCTCTACCGCCGGACCCGGAGCGAAATGCCCACCAACCCCATCGAGATCCGCGAGGCGGAGGTCGAAGGGAACAAGGTCGAGTTCCTGGCCAACATCGTGGCCATCCGCGCCCGTGAAGACGGTCGCCTGGCAGTGGACGTGCAGAAGATGCGCCTGGGCGCCTTCGACAAGTCCGGGCGGCGCCGGCCGGAACCCATGGCCGATGGCGTCAGCACCCGCGTGGTCGACAATGTCATCCTTGCCATTGGCCAGACCTGCGACGCGGAGCTGGTCGTCGAAACCAGCAAGGGCCTCACCGGCACCAGTTGGGGCGGCGTCGTTGCCGACGTCAAGACCGGCGTCACCGACGCACCCAACATCTTCGCCGGCGGCGATCTGGTGATCGGGGCCGCCACCGTGGTCGAGGCCATCCAGGCCGGCCAGGTCGGCGCGCGCGCCATCGATCAGTACCTCCTCCCCGACCCGACTCGGGAGTACCCATGGGAGGATCTCACCCCGCCCAGCATCAAACCGGATCTGGATGCGGAGATCGAGGAGATTGCTCCCGCGCACGAGTCCCTGCTCGACGCCGAAGAGCGCCTCATCTCAGTCGAAGTGGAGCGCACTGTCAGCGCGCAGGAAGCCATGCGCGAAGCCTGCCGTTGTCTGCGCTGCGACTATAAGGAATAGGGCGAAACGGACGCGTCCGTCCCCTCTCCTCCGGCGGGGGGGCGGGCACCCGCCCGTTCGCACATACTCGGTGGTATCGGGAGAAAGTAAAAGATGAACGTTCAAGACATCGTGCACAAGCGGGGAAACTCGCGGACGAATCTCATACAGATCCTCCACGATCTGCAGGATTCCTCCGGCGACAACTCGCTGCACCGTGACGACATCGAGGCACTGGCCAAGGAGATGGATATCCCCGCCTCCGACATCTTCGGTACGGCGTCGTTCTACTCCATGTTCAGCTTCGAGCCGCGCGGTCGGCACCTCATCCGGCTTTGTGAAAGCCCCCCATGCTACGTCATGGGCGAGGAGAATGTGCTGGAAGCCATTCGCGAGAAGTTGGGCATCGGCTTTGGCGACACGACCGAGGACGGTTGCTTCACGCTTGAACCCACCAGTTGCCTCGGCGCCTGTGGGGTGGCACCGGTCATGATGATCGACGACGAGATCTACGGCAATCTGACCCAAGAGAAGGTCGCCGACATTCTCCAACGCGTAGCCAGTGCCGACCAGGGCGCGGCGGCGGACTGACAGGAAGCACGAAAATGACCAAAGCAAGAATGCATGTCATGATTCCCGTCGATGCCGATTCCGTGATCATCGGCGCGCGGGAGATCAAGAGCCGCTTCTCGGCCGAGATTGGCCGCCGCGGCTTGGCGGACGAAATCACCGTCATGGAGACCGGCTCCTTCGGGCCAACCAACGCAGGGGTCATCGCCGCCGTCCAGCCAGACGGCGTCGTCTACGGCAACCTGACACCCGACACCGTGGCAGAGATCATCGAGGAGCACCTGGTCAAGGGCCGCATCTGCGGCCGCCACCTGCTTCCCCGCGAGTACCCGCCGCCCGTACCCTCGGCGTCCGATTCCCGCCAGACGCAGTACGCGGGACGCATCGTCCTCGACAACTGCGGGCGCATCGACCCCGAGAGCGTCGACGAGTACATCGCCAACGACGGCTATTTCGCGCTGGGCACCGCCCTGACCGAAATGACCCCCGAGCAAGTTCTCCGAGTCGTCACCGACTCCGGCCTCCGAGGTCGCGGCGGAGCTGGCTTCCCCACCGGTATGAAATGGGGCTTCTGCGCCCGGGTCGAGGGCGACCAGAAGTACATCATCTGCAACGCGGACGAGGGCGAGCCGGGCACCTTCAAGGACCGCCTCATCATGGAGGGCGATCCCCACAAGGTGGTCGAAGGCATGGCCCTCTGCGGCTACGCCATCGGCGCCACCATGGGCTACGTCTACATCCGTGGCGAATACAAGCTCTCCATCGAACGCATCGAGAAGGCCATCGCGGGCGCTCACGAAAGCGGGTTGCTCGGCGAGGACCTCTTCGGTTCGGGCTTCGCCTTCGACATCGAGGTGAAGATCGGTGCCGGTGCCTACGTCTGCGGCGAAGAGACCGCCCTCATTGAGTCCATGGAAGGCAAACGGGGCGTCCCCCGCCTCAAACCGCCCTTCCCCGCCGAGTCCGGCTATCTCGGCAAGCCCACCAACGTGAACAACGTCGAGACCCTGGCCACCATCCCCGCCATCGTGCGCAACGGGGCCAAGTGGTTCAAGGGCTTCGGCACCCCCGGCACCCCCGGCACCAAGGTCTACACCATCATCGGCCATGTCAACCGGCCCGGCCTCATCGAGGTCCCCGCCGGCGTCACCCTCCGCGAAGTCCTCACCGACTACGCGGGCGGCATGGCCACCGGCGAGTTCAAGATGGCCCAGTTGGGCGGCACGGCCGGGGAAATCCTCGGGCCCGAAATGCTCGACGTCCCCATGGACTACGATGCCATGACCAAGGTCGGCCACGTGCTCGGCTCCGGGGCCATCCTCATCATGAACGAGACCGTCAGCATCAATGCCTTCCTGGACTCCTGCATGCACTTCTTCCGCCACGAGTCCTGCGGCAACTGCAACCCCTGCCGCAACGGCATGAAGGCGCTCACCGACATCACGGGCCGCCTCAAGGCCGGCCAGGGCTACGCCGGCGACGTCAACCTGATGGAAGAGCTGGTCATGTCCCTCAAGACCATGGCCTATTGCCCCCTTGGCCAGTCCCCCGCCGGGCCGATCATGTCCGCCACCCGCTACTTCCGCGAGGAAGTGGAGGCAGGCGTCGATCTGACCCTCGTCCGCCCGGACCCCGCCCACATCCAGCTCGACCTCGTCGAACTGAACGTCTGACCCCCGAATCCACCCGAGACCCGACGCGTTATCAAGGAGACGATAGGCAATGTCATCCGTAACTCTCACGATCGACAAGCAGTCCGTCACGGTGCCTGCCGGTACGACGATTCTCGATGCGGCCAAGGAAGCCGGCATCTCCATTCCCACGCTCTGCTACTTCGACGGGGTCAGTAATCCCGGTTCCTGCCGAGTCTGCCTGGTGGAGGTCGAGGGTGCCCGCACCCTGCAACCGTCCTGCGTGACCACCGTCAGCGAAGGCATGGCCGTACGCGTCAACACCAAGGACGCCCGCGACGCCCGCCGCCTGTCCGTCGAGCTGATGCTCGCCAACCACCCCTGGGACTGCAACGCCTGCGTCCGCAGCGGCGAGTGCGAGCTGCAGACCCTCGCCCAGGACATGGGCATCACCGATGTGCGCTTCCCCTACAGCAAGGAAGCCACCCCCATAGACACGTCCACCGCGGCCCTGGTCCGGGACATGAACAAATGCGTCCTCTGCCGCCGCTGCGTCGCGGTCTGCCAGGACACCCAGGGCGTCGGTTCCCTCGCTCCCCGCGCCCGCGGATTCGACACGGTCATTGGAACCGGTTCGGGTGAACAGCTGTCTGATGCGGTATGCGTGCAATGCGGCCAGTGCGCCGCAGTCTGCCCGGTCGGAGCGATCTACGAACAGGACGCGATCCAGCCGGTATGGGCCGCCCTGGACGATCCCACCAAGCATGTGGTCGTGCAGACCGCCCCCGCCATCCGCGCCGCCCTCGGCGAATGCTTCGGCTGCGAACCCGGTACCGTGGTGACCGGCAAGATGGTCGCGGCCCTCCGCCGCCTGGGATTCGACAAGGTGTTCGACACCAACTTCACCGCTGACTTGACGATCATCGAGGAAGGCACCGAGTTGCTCGTGCGCCTCAAGAACGCCCTCGTCGATGGCGACGCCAGCATCGCCCTCCCCATGTTCACCAGCTGCTCCCCCGGCTGGATCAACTACATGGAGGCCTTCTATCCCCAGCTCATTCCCAACCTCTCCAGCTGCAAATCCCCCCAGCAGATGTTCGGTGCCCTGGCCAAGACATACTACGCCGAGATGGCGGGCGTCGACGCCAAGGATATCGTCGTCGTCTCGATCATGCCCTGCACCGCCAAGAAGTACGAATGCGCCCGCGACGAGATGAACGACTCCGGGTTCAAGGACGTGGACTACGTCCTCACCACCCGCGAGCTCGGCCAGTTGATCAAGGAAGCCGGCATCGACTTCCTGAAGCTCGAAGACGAAGAGCAGGACACCCCCATGGGCATGTCCACCGGCGCGGCCGACATCTTCGCCAACACCGGCGGCGTCATGGAAGCGGCCCTGCGTACCGTCTACGAGCTCGTCACCGGGCGTGAACTGCCCACCGACGGCCTCCATGTCGGCCCTGTCCAGGGCCTGGAAGGCGTCAAGGAAGCCGAACTCACCTTCACCGACTGCGTGGCCGACTGGAGCTTCCTCGAAGGCGTCACCGCCAAGGTCGCCGTCGCCCACGGCCTGACCAACGCCAAGAAGGTCTGCGACCTTGTCGCCAGCGGCGAAGCCAGCTACCACTTCATCGAGGTCATGTGCTGCCCCGGCGGCTGCATCGGCGGCGGCGGCCAGCCCCGCGCCACCACCAACGACGTCCGCAAGGCCCGCATCTCCGCAATCTACCAGGAAGACGAGGGACGGCCCATGCGCAAGTCCCACACCAACCCCGCCATCACCGCGATCTACGAGAACTTCCTCGGCGAGCCCGGCGGCCACAAGTCCCACCACCTGCTCCACACCCACTACGTGGACAAGAAGCAGGACTAACCCCAGCCCCGCTCCCTCCCCCCGGCCTCACCGGGGGGAGGGTATTCATTCCACCCCACCAAGCAACAGGAGACCCCATGAAGAGCCTGAAGACCATCAAGCGGTTGCTGGAAACAAAGGGACGCGAGATTTTCACCGTCGGTCCCGACCAGTGGGTGTTCGACGCCATCCAGAAGATGGCGGACAAGAGCGTGGGTGCCCTCCTGGTGATGACGAGCGGCAAGCCAGTCGGCATCATTTCGGAGCGCGACTACGCCCGCAAGGTCATCCTCCAGGGACGGTCCTCGAAAGAGACCAAGATCAGCGAGATCATGACCACCACCGTCGTCTACTGCAAGGAAGGGCAGACCATCGAGGAATGCATGGCGATCATGACCGAAAAGCATGTGCGCCACCTCCCCGTCCTCTCCGGAACCGGCGACCTCTGCGGTTTCGTCTCCCTCGGCGACCTCGTCAAGAACATGATTGCCGAGCAGAAGTTCGTTATCGAACAGCTCGAGAACTACATCTACGGCTAGGCCTCCCCTTCCCCCTCCCGGGCAAAGCCAGGGAGGGGGACTTCAGGCTCCAAATCCCAAATCTCAGGTTTCAGGTTCCGGCCCTCGGCCTCCAGATTGGGGAGCCAGCCCCACCAGTCCCCGGAGTCCTTGTATGGAATTCTCCGCTACACACGGGGCGGGATACGCGGGCGGGAACCTGTTCG
>JABGQJ010000889.1 GCA_018648945.1 Victivallales bacterium | reverse complement strand
CCGACGCCGCCAGCGAAGGGCATGAGATCCAGGCAGATGGTCCTGGCTCCGTTGTCCGCAGCGGCCACGGCCGCAATGGCACCGCCCGTGCCCGCGCCAGCCACGACCACGTCGGTCTTGCGGTCGGCCACGAAGGAAACCGTTGGTACGGGGCCGCGAAGCTCGGGTTCGGTGGACACCGCAGTCTCGACGCTGGCGGCGGCGGTCAGGCCGAGCGCGAAGCGGTCGGCAAGCGTGCCCAGTTCGGTCGAGACGAACTGGGTCGCGGCATTGATCACGTTTGCGGGGACCGTCACGGTGGGGGCGGGCCCGCGATAGGCCGCATCTGCCACGCCGCTACAGTGTGTCATCACGGCCCGCTGCAGCTTCTCTGGCAGCTCCTGGCGCAGGCGCGCGACCATCTCCGGAATCTGCGGTCTGGCATTCGCCGTCCCGGACCCCAGTTCCATGGAGAGACGGCGTTGGTTTGGCCAGATCGTGGGCTGAAGCGAGGCGGTGATATTGCCTTCCTGCCAGGAGATGTCGAGATAGCCCGCCGTCGCAAACCCGGGTTCCTGGAAGAACAGATGCAAGGCCCGGCTAGTTGGCTGGCGTCCATCGCCGATTTCGGGACCGAGGAGGCGAAGCAGTTCGCCGGTCTCGGTGGCATCCACCCAGCGCCGGGCACAGACCCGGCGCAACCCCGACTTCGTGGCCATGGCGACTGCTGTCAAGCCCGTGTCTGTAGTCTCGACCCCGACCGGGCGCACGTAGTAGAGGGGTGTTAGCTTGTCCTTGCGGGCGACCAACCAGCAGCTGGCCACGACCTCGGCGCAGGCACCATCGATGAGTCCGTCTGCGATCGCGCCGCGGTCGGCCAGTTCAGCCAGCCATTGCTGCCAGAGCGGAGACTCCCCGGTCCCCGCCTGGTCGGCGAACGCGCGCCCGCTCTCCCAGACCGTCGCGCCATCGTGACAGGTCAGTAGGACATCATGGCCAGCATCGGCCAATGTGGTTGCCGCCGCAAAGCCCGCATAGCCTGCGCCAACCACCACCACGTCATACACGCGTTCGAAACAGGACACTCGCTGAGTCATATCGTACCTCGGAGAGGAGGGGGGAGTATTGGGGATTGGGGATTTCAGATTTCAGATTGGGGGGAGGGAAGTGGACAGAGTGGACGGAGTGGACGGAGTGGACGGAGTGTGTGGCATTCCCCCATTCCCCCATTCCATCATTCCATCATTCCATCATTCCCTTCCCTAATGCCAGCGCCAGCCCATGGTTTTGGGGCGGAACTCGACATCGGCCAGGACATCCTTGGCGGAGACCGCCAGGGCGTCGCCATCGAGAATCTCCGAATCGCCGTTCTCCTGTGCCCAGGTGCGCAGGCGTTCGCGCATGGTGTGGAGGATGGGGGTAGCATCGGGCTGATCGGCGATGTTCAGCAGTTCGTCGGGGTCGGCCGTGAGGTCGTACAGTTCCTCGCTGCCGCCGATCTCGCTGTAGCAATATTTCCACCGCTTGTCGGCCACCATGTAGAGCTGACTCCCCTTGCCTAGGCAGTAGGAGACGATCCACTCTCGCTCCTCAAACATATCCCCCTCAAGCAGGGGCGAGAGGTCCAGGCCATCCACGGCCTGGGGCAGCTCGATGCCGGCCAGGGAGGCGAGGGTTGGCAGGAGGTCCTGCAGCCCCACTAACTGGTCGGCGACCATTCCCTGTTGCAACTGCTTGGGCCAGTGGATCAGGAAGGGGATCTTGGCGCTGCCGTTGTAGAAGCAGCACTTGGCGAAGAACCCGAAATCACCCATCAGATCGCCATGGTCCGCCGTGTAGACGATCACCGTATCGGCCAGCTTTCCTTGCGTATGCAGATGCTCCATGACGCGGCCAATCTGCTCGTCCTGGAAGGTGATTTGCCCGTAGTAGTGGGCGCGCGCCACCTGATAGGTCTGGGGCGACCAAATCGGCCAGCCGTGGGTCACCGCCTCGGCATGTTTTGGCGGGCTGCGCATCACCCCGTTCTCCTCGCGCGCCACGAAGGGTGCGGGGATCTCGCGAGGGTCGTAGATGCTGTCATAGGGCCGCGGCGGGTCGTAGGGCGCGTGCGGTTTGGGGAAGGACATGAACAGGAAGAAGGGATCGCCGGGTCGCTCTGCATCGTGTTCGTCCAGCATGCGCATGGCTTCGTCCGCCACCCATGCGTCGCAGTAGTGCTCCGCAGGCAAGGGCGAGGGCGCGGGATGGATGTCGTTGTTGCCGACGCCATGGGCGCGGGCATAGCCATCCCAGCCCACAGTCTTCAGGTAGTCGTGGTAGTCCTCCAGCCCCGGCGTCGTGCCATCCGGGCCGAAGCTGGCGATGATCCGTCCCGATTCGTGGAACGCCACCTTCTGGAAGCCATGCACAAGTCTGGGCGTGCCGGGGGGCGAATAGGGCACGTAGTGCAGCTTGCCTGAGGCATAGGAGCCATACCCGTTTGCGGCGAACAACTCGGCGATCTTGATCTGGTCGTCGCGGATCCTCCCACCGTTGCCCTTGGCCCCCGTGCACTTGTGCGGGTAGTTCCCGGTGGTGAAGGTCGCTCGAGCGGGCACGCAGATGGGGTCGGGCGTGTAGGCATTGGCAAAGCGAACGCCTTCGTTGGCCAGGCGGTCCAGATTCGGGGTCTGGACCACCGGGTTCCCGGCGCAAGCCATGGCGTCGGCCCGCATTTGGTCGGCGAAGATGACGAGGATATTGGGTTTCATGGGGGGATGGGGGGGAGTGGACGACGTGGACCAAGTAAACGGAGTTGCGCAAGGCAGGGCAGTGACCCTACCGGTACTTCTCGCCGAAGCCGTATCTTCTCGGCGCTCTCTGGTATTCTGCCATGGCCTTGGGCAGGTGCTTCTTCAGTTCGGCGATGCGCTTGGCGTCTGCTGGATGGGTGGAGAGGAAGTCGGACATATTGCCGCTGCCCTTGGCGTCCGCGAATTTCTTCCAGAAATCGACCGCCGCTTGGGGGTGGTAGCCTGCGCGGGCCATGTACATGA
>JABGQJ010000888.1 GCA_018648945.1 Victivallales bacterium | reverse complement strand
TATCGCCGACGCCTGTGACGTCTCCGTGGCAGCGGTCAGTCGGATTCTCAGCAAAGACCCGTCGTTCTCGGCCCGGGAAGAGGTCCGTACACGCGTCCTGGAGGAAGCTTCGCGGCAGAACTACAAGCCCAACGTCACGGCCCGCAATCTGCGCAAGGGGCGAACGGGGATCATCGGCGTGTTCTGCCGGGCCGGGGCAGGCACGTCCGCTGCCGAGAGCCCGTACCTGACCGGTATCGAGTACCGTCTGGCCCACAGCACGAGGGAGACATTCTACCAATTCGTTGACACGGACGGTATGCCGGAGAGACCGCTGCCGTTCCGCTTCGATGCGGCCATCTTCCTGCAAGCCGTCCCCGCCCATCTGGGAAGGCAGCTACGCGCCATGCGAATCCCGTTCGTCTGCGTGAACACTCGCGTAGAGGGAAGCGCCCTGAGCCTCCTGCCGGATGAGCGCCAGGGGGCGGGAATCGCTCTCAGCCACCTGCGCTCCCTCGGGCACCGGCGGGTTGCCTATCTGAACGCCTTCCCGCGCCATGGCGATCACTTCAGCGTCGAGACCCGTCACGGTGCCATTGTGGATCACTGCATGACGATGGGACTGGACTTGGTGGCAGGACACGACATCCCGCCCGCCAGCAATGACCTGAGCTCCACTCTAGACAAGCTAGTCCGGGAGGAAAGGGCCACCGCAGTGATCGCCTACAACTTCATGGTCGCCGTCCTGCTTGTCCGGGCCGCCCACACGTCGGGGATCAGCATTCCAGGGGAACTCAGCGTCGTCAGCTTCGACGACGCCTACCCGCTGGGATCCCTCTACCCCGCCGTGACCGTTGTCGGCGTGGCCGCCGAGGAGGCCGGTAAGCGGGGCGCAGAGGCGGCGCTGCAACTGGCCAACGGCAGCCCCGCGCCCGAGGAAGGCATTTCCCTGCTCGACTACCACCTCATCCCCCGGGAGTCCACCGCGCCCCCGCCGTAAGCGTCAATCGTGGACCATAGGGAACTGGCGCAGGGCCGAAGGAAGGACATAGTACGCGGCGTTCCGTCCGCTAGACAAGGTCGCACGTCCGCAGGAGCGGGCCCCCTGGGCGGTGATTGCCAAGCAAGGAGTTCGTCGCCATGAAGCACTGGGTCGCCGGATGTCTCTCGTTGTTCGCGTTGATGGGAGCCGCGCGCGCGGCGACCGAACTGCCATTCCCCTCGGGGGATTTCGAAGATCCGGCCGGCTGGACGATCGCGGAAGGGGACGGGGGAATGACCACCATCGTTCCCGAAGCCGCGCGGCAGGGGAAAATGGGGTTGCGGATCGTGGACGAGAGCGGCACGCTCGGTAGCGACTGCCGGTCCAAACCGATTGCGGTGAAGAGCGGGAAAACCTACGAGCTACGGTTCTGGGGACGGAACCCGTCCGGCTCGGGCATCGGCGTCTATCTGCACTTCCATGATGCCGTCGGCGGGACGCTGAACGGCCAGCGGCCCAACCAGATCATCTCGTCCCTGCCCCCCGAGCAGCAGGAATGGCGCGAGTTCAAACTGTACGGCGTGGCCCCCACCGCTGCGGCGACGCTGTCCGTCTGGATCCACTCCTACAGCAACAGCAAGGTTGCGGCGGAGTACGACGACTTCCAGGTCCTCGAACTGTCGGACGAGGAAGCGGGCGAGATGCTGGACGAAAACGCGCGGAAGATCCTTGCCCGCGGCACGGTCACCTACGAGGATTTCGGAGCGGTCGGGGACGGGGTGGCGGACGACATGGCGGCCATCTGCAAAGCGCACGAGTTCGCGAACTTGCACGAGCTGCCGGTGCGCGCGAATCGGAAAGGCATCTACCACCTGGGCATGAAGGAAATGACGGCGACGGTGGCGACCAATACGGACTGGAGCACGGCGAGATTCACGGTCGATGACTCGGGAGTGGTGGCGAAGGTGGAGAAACGCGGGCAGACCCTGTTCGTGGTCGGCTCGCTGCTGTCGGCCGTGAAGCTGGATCTGGAGCCGGTGAAACGCGACCAGGCGCAGGTGGCTGCGCGTCCGGAGCAGGACTGCTACGTGCAGGTGGAGAGCGACGCCCGGCGGGTCTTCATCCGCAGGGGGTCGAACCAGAACAAGGGCTCGCGGCTGCGGGACTGCTTCATTCTCCGGCAGGACGGGTCCATCGAGGGGCCGATCGACTGGGACTTCGACTCCTACACCCGCGTCACTGCCCGCCCGATCGAACAGGACACACTGGTGGTGAAGGGGGGCGTCTTCACCACCTTCGCCAACCGGATGCTGTCGGACAAGGGCTACCACTACTGGGGACGGAACATCGTCGTCCGTCGGTCGAACACCGTGATCGACGGGCTCACACACTACGTGGTCGGCGAGACCTCCGTGGGCTCTCCCTACGGCGGCTTCCTCAGCGCTTCGAACTGCGCGAATGTCACGTTCCGGAACTGCTTTGCCACGGGGCATCGGACCTACCGTACAATCGGCAGCGCTGGCCGACCGGTGAGCATGGGGACCTATGACTACTCCGCCGGCGGCGTGGTCAATTTCCGCATGGAGAACTGCCGGATGAACCTGATCAATGACCGGACGCTCTGGGGGGTGATCGGGACGAACTTCTGCAAGAATATCGTGATCGAGGATTGCGTGCTGTCGCGGATGGACTCGCACCAGGGCGTCTCCGGCGAGTACACGCTCCGCCGGACCATGCTCGACCTAGCGCGAAAAGTCCCCGGCGGCCCGAAATTCCCTGGGAACTCGCCGTGCGGGGGCTTGAAAAGCGACCATAACGTGCTCTCTTATAATTGGTTACATCACTAATCAAAAACAAGAGAAGCACGCCATGGCCAATGCGAATGTAGACCTTCCCACCCTCGACGGCAACCTGTTTCTGCCGGTTCCTGTGGTGATGCTGACCGAACTGGTCTCCGAGGCGATGGACCTCGGCCTGGCGTATCCGGAGATCCTGCGCTCGATCGAGGAGGATCAGGACCGCCTGGGCCTGGCGAAGAAGCAGTTGCGCGCCGAGTACG
>JABGQJ010000887.1 GCA_018648945.1 Victivallales bacterium | reverse complement strand
ACAAGGTGCCGAAGGACTGGCGGCAGCACTATGCGAAGCAAGGGATCAACGCACGCTACATCGCCGGGCTGCTCCTGCGACGCTACTCCGCGCGGAACCTGGCCGCCAACCTCTACCACACGACCCAAGCCTGCGACGGATACTGGTTGTTTACGACCTACACACTGAGCCAGCCCGTGGCCAAGCACAAGGGCGACTACTATCTGGCCTTCGGCGAGCCCAAGGAATACTGGGGCGCGATCAGGACCGGCAATGCCGAGATCGCGAAGGGACTCGCGGCCGGGCCTGGTTATGCCAGCCAGCTTGCGGTCGGGCCAGAACCGATCACACATCATATGCTACACCGGCCCAAGCTTAGGGAACGTCTCGCGCGAGTGGTCCCCCCACCTGCGGCGCCGATGCCAGCAAAGTTGCCACGGGTGCTGCTGCGCGGGACCAATGTCCTGGTCGTGGCTGGCCAGGCCGGCCAACCGACGGAGATCACTCTCGGCTTCCATGCGGTCAACAACGGCAAGGGCCCCATCGTCTGGCAGGCCCTGGACCGGGACGGCAATGATCTGGCATCCGGGGTGGGCCCGAAAAGCGGCGACGCAAAGCTCGTGGTCCCGCCACAGAGAGAGCGGATCTTCTTCGTTCTGGCCAGCGCCGGCAGGTCGTGTTGGCAGGTGACCGGGGCCAACTGCCCCGTCGGGCTCTATGCAGGTACGGATCTACACACGATGCATGGCGCGAAGCAGCTCTTCTTCCGGGTGCCGGAAGGGGTGGAGGAGTTCTCCATCGCCGGCAAGGGGTCCAGTACCCGCGAGACCGTGCGGGTGAGCGTGACCAATCCCAAGGGCGAGACCGTGGCGACCGGCGAGAGCGATGGGCGGAAGCTTGAGGTCACGCTGGCGGTCGCAACAGGCAAGGGCGCTGGCGCTACCTGGTCGCTGGCCATCAGCAAAGCCCAGGAAGGCATTCTGGAAGACAGCATGGTCCGCCTGCCCGAGCCCTTGCCGCCCGTGCTATCACTCCACCCCAACTGGGTCTTCGGCACCAAACCGCAGTGAGGAGAGCCGTCATCGCCGAGGGTGCAGGACAGTCGAGCTGATCGGCTTTGACAACCGGCTGCCGGACTTCTGTAGTGGATCCCGACCGTGCCCATGCGATCGCCCCCCCCTCAGAGTACCGTCGGGCCGGTGCGACGCAACTACTGCGCGTTGGCCTTGGGCGTTCTCTTGCCGATGCCTAGCGGAACGTGTATCGTCAAGGCAGGCCGAAACCGGGACGTGCGCAGATGAAAGGACACGCAACAGGTAACGCTGCCCTGTGGGGAGGCAGTGGCTGCTCGAACTCGCAGTGCAGAGCCGCGCGAGCCGTATGGACCGTTCGCTGGCGTGGTCTACGCTTGGCTTCTTCGCCCAGCAGAAGAAGCAACCGGACATCGCTGCCAAGTACTACCGCCAACTGGTCCTGTCGCACGCATTCCTGGCCCCGGACGGGGGCGTCGTCCTTGTCGTGTTGCTGGACAGGCAGGGCAAGACTGAAGAAGCCGACGCCGTGGTTGCCGCGCTCCTGAAACGGTTCCCCAAGTACAGGGATTCGGTGGGAGAGGTCCGGAAGAAGCGCTAGCAGCTAGACAGACCGGTGGCCTGCTCGTTTGGCCAGCGCTTGCCATCTTGTTGGCAAGCGCTGTGCGCGGCACTATCGTTGAGAGTCGGCAAGGACAGGCGGAAACAGCTCTGCTCAAGAAGGGCACGACCGCCTCTGAGTGAATGGCGACCTTCGGGAGGAAAGCAGAAGTGTCACAGACAAGCACAGGCCGTCGGCTCAGGTCTGCCGCGCTCGCGGCCGGTACGGGAATCACCATCGCCCTGAGCGGGTGTGGCTCGGAGGCAGACCCCCATGCCGCCACCGAGAGCCGCGCGGAGGCCGCCCGGAACCAGTCGGTCGAGGCGCGCGTCAACGCGATCGTTGCCGAACAGCTTGGCCTGGATGCGGAGAAGCTGGAATCTGGGCAACGCTTCCTTACGGATCTTGGCGCGGACTCGCTCGATATGGTCGAACTGATCATGACTTTCGAGGAGGAGTTCAGGGTCGAGATAGGCGATGCCGAGGCAGTGAAGATCGTGCGCATCGCAGATGCCGTTGCGTACCTGAGGAAACATGCCTCCCAGAAGTAGTCGAGAGCCCTCCTACGCAAATCTCCTGCCGGCAGTGAAGGAAGGCACAGCGACGCCTGGTCTCTACCGCGCACCGGCTTCCCGTGGCGATTCACGTTCAACGGAGGACATGACATTGGATGAGCAAGCTGAACCTGTGCTGGTCGGGACATTCCCTCAGCCTCACGATGCTCACATGGCCCAGATGGCCCTGGAGTCGGAGGGGGTGGACTCCTTCCTGGAGGGGGAGTACGCGGTCTCAGTCAACCCCCTGCTCTCCAGTGCGATGGGGGGAGTACGGCTGCTTGTCGCGGCATCTGATGCCGAACTGGCGGCCCGCATTCTACAGGAATATCGCCAGGAGAGGGCGGAAGCGGAAGCCAAGAGAGCGAGGACCTGCCCCAGGTGCAGCCGAGAAGACGGAACCACAATCCCATCGTCGATCCTCTTCGGGATCCTGGCCGTGATGACCCTGGGCGTGCTCTCCCTACTGGTCTCCCTGGCGAAGTACAAGTGCCCCGGTTGCGGGCACAGATGGCGCTAGCACATGGACCGCATGGCCAGGCCAAGCAGCTAGCGGGCTTCGCCGCTTCTCAGTGATGGATCCCGACTTCGAGGGCCTTCCCGACGAGGAAGCGGTAGCTCTCGTAATCGACGGTGTTGGGGATGGAGTGGAATGAGACACGCCGGGCGCGGCGAACCGCGCCCGGCTGGTGAATTACGTAAGCTCGCCGGAGTTGCGCTCGAAGAGCCAGTAGACGGCAGGAACGACGATCAGCGTCAGCAATGCCGAACTGGCCAGGCCAAAGGTCACAACCTCAGCACGGGCCGGAAACGGGGCAGGCTGCCACGGATCACCGCATCCGAAACCGAGAAGCCC
>JABGQJ010000886.1 GCA_018648945.1 Victivallales bacterium | reverse complement strand
TCGGCGAACCGGGTGGGCAATGGCTTCAAGGTGATCGACTGCGAGTTCGGCTTCAACCGCTCGCGGGGAATTCTGGTCAAGGCGAGCAAGGGCGAGATCCGGGGCAACCTGCTGGACCATGTCTGGATGCACGCCATCAGCCTGTCTCCCGAGTGGTGGTGGCTGGAGGCCGGGAGCGGCAGCGATATCGTGATCCGTGACAACGTGATCAAAGGCGGGCATGGCCGCGCCATCAACGTCTCCGCCAAGGGCGGCAGTGGCAAGACACCCCAAGCCGGGGCGCACCGCAACATCACCATCGTCGGCAACCGCATAGAGGACTGCCCCACGCCGCAGATCCTGATCACCTCGACGGCTGGGTTGGTCATCACCGGCAACACGATCAGTGGGGTCAAGGGCGATCCTCTCACCCCCGAGCAGGCCATTGAGCAGAAGAGCTGCACGGACACGACCGTCAAGGACAATGTGATAGAATGAGCACGCTACGCCTCGCCACGGCTCAGTTCCCAGTGTGTGGGGACATCGCCCGTAACCTGAGATACATGGTTGATCTGCTGGAGCAGGGGAAGCGGGAGAAGGTGGATATTGTCCATTTCTCCGAAGCCTGCTTGGGCGGCTATGCTGGCGGGGACTTCAAGAGCTGGGATGGTCACGACTGGGGGATGTTGCAGGATGCTGAGGACCAACTCCGCCGACTGGCTGGGAAGCTCGCGATCGGCATCGTCTACGGCACCAACCGCCGGGTGACGGATGACGATGTGCGCAATAGCCTCATCTACGTGTCCCCGCAGGGCGAACGGGCGGCTGAGTATGACAAGCGGTTTTGCACGGGGGGTGACCTGAAGCACTACGTGGCGGGCCAGCGGTTCGCGACCTTCGAACTGAACGGGTTCATCTGCGGTCTGCTGATCTGCTACGACGTGCGTTTCCCGGAGCTTTACCGCGAGTACAAGAAGCTCGGCGTCAAGGTGATGTGCCATTCCTTCTACAACGCCCGGGCCAAGGGCAAGAGCATCCATACCACGATCATGCGGCCGACCTTGCAGGCGCGCGCTGCCACCAACCACATGTACGTCAGCGGCAACAACTCCTCTGGGTACTACCAGTCCTGGCCGAGCGTCTTCATCGTGCCGGACGGCACCATCGTCCAATCCTGCCGCCAGCATCGGACTGGACTCATCCTCAACGACATCGACTCCGACGATGTCTTTTACGACGCCTCCGGAGCCTACCGCGAGCGAGCGATGGCTGGCATCCTGCACAGCGAGTAGGGGCCGCGCTCAGCGCCTGGAGATGCGCTCGTCCCCGAGCGCGGAGCCCGGCGGGCGACGGGGTGCAATGCATGTCCCAGCCTTCTGGGTCGGGATGGGGCTGGCCGGGAGGGCCGGCTTCCAGCCGGCACGGGCACGGGGATGCCGGCTGGAAGCCAGCGCTCCCGGCGCACGATTCGCCAAGGCGACGGGAAGCGCCGCACACAGCAGACCATCCCTGCCAGGCAATGCCCTCCGCGGCGGAGGCCCGCCACCTTTCCAGAACGCCACGCAGAAGCCAGCCGCCGCCATTCCTATCTCTTCTTCTGCTCCCAATACTCCGGTCGGTGCTTCCTGAGCCACGTCTCCCAGGCATCCCAGTCCTTGCCAAAATCCTGTTCCGTGTATTCCCTCAGTAGCTTCAGGCCCCGCCTTTCAGCATCTCCTAGGGTGATTCCCGCCGACAGCAGGTGGCACAGTTCGCCACCTGCCAGGCGCTGTTCTTGGGCAGTGACCGGGTTCTTTTCCAGACTGTATACGTACCGGAAAGCAGACCCTCCCGCGAGGCGCCCTGGCTGGCCGGCAAGTCGGAAGAGCGCCCGCCTGCTTTCGGCAGATCCTAGGTAGCGAAGCTGGTCCGTGGCAGTCTGCCCCACTATCGCGCGTGACGCGGTGGCTTCCAGACACGCGATCACCTCTGCATCATCAGCCCGAGCGATCCGCGCCAGCAAGACCATGGCTCCCCGGCAGTCGATGCCTTCCCGTCGCCCTCTCCACCAATAGGTGAACCCGCCTTTGGGGATGACTGCAAGTAGCCGTTTGCGCAGCTCGTCCCGATGCTTCTCGGCAAACGCCGATAGTGCCTTGGATTGCGCCTCGGGCCAGTCGCGGTTGCTTCGCGCAGCTTGTCGGTAATAGAACAGGTTTGTCTCCCCCCACTCCCTTTCATCCGGTTCCTTGGAGAGCATGGCGTCGGCGATGCCCACGGTCTTACCCACACAACTGTAGGGAAAGAAGACCATGTCCCGTTCGCCGCGACCGGAAGGGGTGCCGTGCAGCTGATCGTCCAGCCTGGCCAGGACTTGGGGTGGAAGGTGGGTGGCGAGCCGGCTGAGAACCCCATTCTCCCTGCCGAAGTCGGGGAACTGCTTCGCGAGGATGGGGCAGGCATTGGCGAAGCCCTCCTGGAGACGGTAGGAGTTGCTGAGAACCGACTCCTTGATGCGACCTGCGGTGGGAATGCCTTGCAGCAGGTAGAGACGGATGTCGGTCATCCCGCGATTCAGCGCGCTGATGCGCAGGGGGTAGACGGGCTTCTCCGTGGGGAAGTCGAGGCGGAGAGGAGGCAGGCTCTGCCGATCCCCGGCACCAGTCCGGACTTTGACGGCCACGAAGTACCACGTTTCCTTGATGTACTGGGAGAGGATCCCCTCTGCACCTTCGTTGACCCGGTACCCATGCTGCAAGAGCCAGTTCAGCAGGGCGTCTTCCCCGTCGGCGGAGAGGACGGCAGTTTCATAGGGGCCAATCAACTTCTGGGCATGGACAACCACCCGTTCCTCTTTGGGGCCAGCGCCGCCGCCCGCCCCGCCCATGCCGTGGCCGGTCCGCCCGCGCATATCCTCCCGCCAGACCGCGACCCTGAGGGACTGGTAGTAGCTGGCGATCTCCTGGAACATGCCCGCGTCAGAGGTCCGTACCTCTGGCTTCGTTGGGGTCGGGATGATCCAGGCGAACTCCTTCGCCTCGCCCTCGTAGTCGACGAAGAGAATGAGCG
>JABGQJ010000885.1 GCA_018648945.1 Victivallales bacterium | reverse complement strand
ACCACAGAGAGCGGCGGGGTGATGGAAGCTCTTCCAGCCAGCCGCGATGTAGGGGTAGTTCTCCTGGAGGTAACCCCAGACATTCCGGTACTTGGAGTAGTCCACCATATCTGCCCCGTCCTGCTTCCACTCCTCGCTGATAATCTTGTCGATATAGCCCTTGATCTCCTCGGGCATGAAGGGACTGATCTCCTTGGTACCCGCTTGGTAGACGGCGCTACATTTGTGGCAGTCCAGATCGCCCCACGTGATCTCGTGGCCGTCGATGCTGATGGTCTGGGTCTCGGTGGCGGAGATGGCGTGGGCCGGGCACTCGCGGACGCAACTCATGCAGTTGTCGCAGATCGTGTCGGTGACAATGGGATCGGGCTCCAGCTCGGCTTCGGTAAGCACGAAAACAAGTCGCTGGCAGGGCCCGAATTCCTTGGTCAGGAAGATCTTGCTGTAGCCGATTTCGCCCAGACCGCAGATCACGCCCGCCACGCGGAAGTGCAGGAACACGTCGGGCGAGGGCTTGCCTTCCTCCACCGGAACGCCCTTGTTGGCCCCGTAGCGGACGCTGCCGTTGATATAGGGCAGCGATTCGTAGCCTTCGTCTTCCAGGAAGCTGGCCAGTTCGCGGACGACCATGGGGGCGTAGACGTCGTTGATGTTGGCGTAGCCCATGGAGGGATAGCCCGCGAAGTAGGTCCCCTCCTCAATCCCGCGCAGCAGACCGCGATGGACCCGGATGGCCATGCCGACAATGCTCTTGGCGCGGGGCATGATGTAGCGGGGGTCGAACTGCTTGGGCGAACCCTCGAAGCGGTCCATGCTCCCGATGCCCACGACATCCGCGCCGCAGCGCAGGGCGTGTTCTTTGACTTCCTTGGCGGTCAGCATTGTGGTTCTCCTGCGTGTTGGTGAGAGGGGTGCATAGCGCGCCCCATCTCCTCGGCCATTGCTTGCACAGCATGCGCAAGCCGCGTCTTGGCGGCTTGATCCATCTGGAAAAGGGAGGTGCTGCAGCCCAGGCTGAGAGTTGCCTGGCCGCCGCCATCGAACACGGGTGCGGCAACCGCGAAAATGCCGCTGTTGCCGATGTTCTCGGTGATCGCGACACCAGCGGCACGGACTTGCTGAAGGCAGGTACGCACGGATTCATCGTCGGGGACCAGTTCGGGATGATGAGCCATGAGCGCCCGCCCCGTGGCCATCTGGAAGGGATTGTCCAGTACCCGGCCGCAGGCACGCACCGCTAGCCCGTGCTCGGGTTCGCACCAGTCCGCCACGATCATCTTCCCCTGCCAGAGAGTGACGAGAACCACAGTCGCGCCGGTTTCGGCCTGCAGCCGCTCCACAAACGGATGGGCAAAGGAACGCGTACAGGTGACCGGGTCCACCGCCTCGGCCACCAACAGAGCGGCAAGCCCCACCGTGTATTTCTTCCCGCGCGCGTCGAAATGGAGGAACCCCTCCGCCGCCAGCGTCTTCAACAGGTTCTGGGTGGTGGGAACCGTGAGCCCACTGCGCCGAGACACCTCCCGGACCCCCATGGGTTCCCGCTCGGTGGCGACCAGATTCAGTAGCTTCAGAGCTCGTTGGACGGATTGGATCATTCTCAGTGTTTCGTATTACTGAACAATGTTCATCATTTAGAGGAACGGTACATGGTGAATCCTGTGCCGTCAACGCCGCGCCGGCGGATTCCGACGCGATGGCCACACGACTCGATCGCCCCTCAGCCCGAACCCGCGTTACGCTCGACAAAGCCGTTGCCGACCAGTACGTTCGGTTCTGCCTTCAGCACGCGGCTGCTTCCCACCTCCCCGCCCAACTGACGAGAGGAATGGACCATGGCCAAACGAACAAAGAACATGCGGTACGCCTTGTTGGCGATCTGTGGACTGATTCTCACCGCCCCCCAGACCCGGTCGCAGGTGGCAAATCCGGAGCCATTCGAGCAGGTCCATGACTTCGAGGACGGGAAGGATCCCTTCCGTTTCTGGACCAGCCATGGCAAGCCCTACGAGGTGGCCTTCAAGGGGGTTACTCAAGAGCAGGCCCATGGCGGCACGCGGTCCCTCAAGCTGGACGTCACGTTCAAGGAGGATGGCCGTTTCCTGTGGCACATCCCCCTGGCTGCGCCGATCCCCGCCGACGGCAAGTTGACCTTCTCGGGACACCTTTTGCTGGGCAAGGAGACAACCGGAACGGCATCCCTGGGAGTCAGCTTCGCCTTGCCGCCCACGAAACATACCGGCTGCACATCCTGGGGGACGCTCTGTCAGTCCACCGGTGGCCAATGGAAGCAGTACGAGCAGGATCTGGTGGCTCGCGGGAGAGACCGGGTCCGCACGGTGGTCCGGAGATTCAACTGGGGGCTCAAGCCCGAACACGTGAGTGCCTCGCTGGAAGCGATCATCCTTGACGTGCGGGGCAAGATCGGGCAACGGGTGGTGCTCTATGCCGACGACCTGAAGATCGAAGGGCAGCCCCCCACCGCAGCGGAACACGCGGCCGCCGTGAAGGCCCGTTGGGAGAAAGCCGCGGAAGCCTTCGAAGCCAAGGTCTCCAGCTGGGAGACAGCCTTGCGCGAAGGGCAGGCTGGCCTGGCGGATGGACAGGGCCTCACCCCCGACGCCGAACGCGGGCGCCAGGACATGCGGGCCCGAGTGCAGCAGATGACCGTGCGCGTCGCCGACCTCCGGAAACGCGGGGAGATTCGCCGGCCTGAACAGGTTGAGATCGATGCCTTCCTCCGCATCCTGGCCGCCGTTCCGAACGGACTGAAGGCCGTTTCCGCCGCCCGGCAAGCCGGGCACAAGGCGGTGGTCTACATCGTTCCCCCCGTCGCCAGCGTGATGATCCTGCCGCACGATCCCTTCGTGTCGGGCGTCTACACGCCCGAAATCCGCGTGACTGCCGCGCGGGGCGAATATGAGCCGGCGAGCTTCGTCGTAGCCGCCCTGGAGGATCTCAATGAACTGCGCGTGACCATGGGCGACCTGCGTGGCGACCAAGGCGTCATCGCCGCCGCCAATATGGA
>JABGQJ010000884.1 GCA_018648945.1 Victivallales bacterium | reverse complement strand
TCTAGGGAATCGGCGGCCGCATCCGGCTGGACCGTGCCATCGACGAGAGTGGCGAAGGAGGCGAGGAAGTCCACATGGCAGACAATGGCGTCGGATCGGCCGGGCTCGACGGTGCCCGTCCAGCGCAGCAGGAAGGGGACGCGCGTGCCGCCATCGAACATGCTGTACTTGCCGCCGCGCAGGGGGCCGGCGGGATGGTGCTCGCCGACCAGTTCGGCGGCCTGGTCCTCATAGCCGTCATCGAGCACGGGGCCATTGTCGCTGGAGAAGATGACGATGGTGTTCTCTTCGAGGCCCAGTCGTTGCAGCGCATTGAGGAGTTCGCCGACGCACCAGTCCATCTCGGCGATCACATCACCGCGCGGGCCGAGTCCGGTCGTGCCGGCAAAGCGTGGGCCGGGAACGCGGGGCACATGGGGCTGATGGAAGGCGTAGTAGAGAAAGAAGGGCTCGTCCTTGTGGTCGGCCACGAAGGAGATCGCCTTGTCGGCGAAGACTTCGGCCATGGTCTCGTCGGTCCAGAGGGCGGCATTGCCGCCGCGCATGTAGCCGATGCGGCTCACGCCATTGACGATGCTCATGTCGTGGCCATGGCTGTACATCATCTTGAGCAGCTCGGGATTGTCACGACCGGTGGGGAGCTCGGGGAAGGGATTTTCGCGAACGTACTGGACCTCGATGGGATCGTCGTGGTCCAGCCCATCCACGTGGCGACCATCGATGTAGACGCAGGGCACGCGGTCGTTGGTGGCGGCCATGATGTAGGACTCGTCGAAGCCCACATCGAGCGGGGTGCCCGTGATTTCGCCGTTCCAGTCCTGATTGCCGTCGCCAAGCCCCAGATGCCACTTGCCGACGATCCCGGTCGCGTAACCGGCATCCCGGAGCATGCTGGGCAGCGTCTGTTCGTCCTCGCCGATGATCAGCGGGGCGTTGCCGGGGAGGATGCGGGCCCGTTCATTGCGCCACGGATAGGTCCCGCTGAGCAGGCTGTAGCGGGAAGGCGTACAGGTCGCAGCCGTGGCATAGCCTTGCTGGAACTGCAGTCCCTGACCGGCGAGGCGGTCCAGATTCGGAGTGGCGATGTGGGTTGCGCCGTAGCAGCCGATGTCCCCAAACCCCAGGTCGTCTGCATACATGACGATGATGTTTGGGCGAGTCGTATTGTTGGGCATGGTGGCAACTCCGTTGTGCGAGAATCTTCCTGAACCATACGCGGTGTGCCAACCAACCGCAACCAGGGGTTGGTGGGACGAGGGCTTCGGGAAGACGAGTCTCCCCGGCGGGGTCTGGGGCCGCGCCCCATTCACTTCCCCGACTGCCGCTGCCTACGGCAGCAGGCGCATGCGGCGGATGCGGATGGTGCGGTCAGCGGAACGGCAGGGATCGACGCGGAGACGGCGGATGCGGCCGCGCCAGCGGGGATGGGCCCCGAGGTCGAGGCGGTAGGTGTGTTCGTCGGTGTCGTTCTTGAGGGGGACCCCGACCAGGGCGCGGGAGTTGACGGGGGCGCGATCGGTTTCCCAGAAGACGACGAGATCCTTGCCTGCGGCGGGGGCGGGGGAAACGCTGAGGGTGATCTCAATGGTGCGCAGGTCGGCCGCATCGTGGTCGAGCCACTCGCTCAGGAGGGCGGGGTCATGGGTGGTGCTCGTTGCCACGAGCCCGTCCGTGGTGGGTGCCCAGTCCTTGAGCCCCATGAGCGGGCGCCAGCCGAGGGCGTCCTCGGTGTCGAAGGTCCAGTCGCTACGGGTCGATCCGGGCTGGGAGAGGTCGAAGTCATAGCGACCGAGGCCGACATCGCGGGGCGTGACCGAGCGGGGGAGGGGGCTCTTGGCGAAGACACTGTGGATGGCCTCGAGCATGCGGAAGTCGAATTCGGCGCAGGGCTCGATGTAGCTGCCTTCGGTCCATTCATTCCAGGGGGCGAGGACGAGGAAGCGCTGGTCGTTCTTGTCAAGCCAGCGTTTGGCGTCGGCCAGGTGCTGGCGGAACAACTCGGGCGTGCGGTTGTGGATGACGAAGGTGCGGTCGCCGTGCCGGGGTCGGGCGTCCCAACCGGTGTCGGCGACGGGGAGGAATCCCATGCCTGCCTCCTTCACTTGCGCGCCGCGCTTCTCCCAGGCCGGCGGCGCCTCGCGGACCACGTCGGCGAAGTCGGTATAGCTGCGGTCGAGGGATTTCTCGCGGGCGTCGCCCCACCAATGGTACCAGGTGCGGTCGCGGTAGCCCTCGGCTTTGAGTTGTTCGGTGCTGCCGCCGTTGTTCATGGCGATGAAGTGGATGCCGGGCAGCCCTGCCTTCCTGGCCATGGCCTGGGACGTGTCCAGGAGCTCCTTGGCCCCGTCGGAACCACCGAGATCGTTGCGGATATTGCTGGGGCTCCAGATGGCGACAACGGGTCTGCCGTCGAGGCGTAGGTACTCGGGCGTCTGGAAGTAGTTGTCGAGCCAGAACTGGGTGACATTCCGCCAGTCCTCGCGGGAGTGGGTCTTGGGCGGATTGTGGTTGGCCCACATGACAGCCCACTTCATGTGTTTGCGGTAGCGGGCCTTGGCGAAGCCTTCCAGGTAGTGCTTGTGCCCCATCTTGCCCGCGACCCAGTACCAGTCCACCAGGAAGCAGTTGACGCCATGCTCGACGGCCCATTTGATCTGCCAGTCGATGCACTCCGGGTTGCCCTCGTCGTACCAGCCGAGGGCGGGCTTGGCCCAGGGCGCGGTGCGCTCCATCTGGCGGTACTGATACGCGCTCCCATAGCCCGGGTAGTAGTAGCTGGCGATGAGATAGTCGGTTCTGGCGGGTTTGGGCTCCGGGACGTAGTTGGCCTTGGGGGCGTTGATCGCGGCGAGGGGGTGCATGGTGCGCCCGATGTAGGTCTGGCTGCGCCCGGCATGGGTCAGGGCAAGCACAGGGGTGATGGGGCTGGTGTCCGGGGGCGTCACGGTGATCAGGAATGTCCGGGGAAGGTCGGTGCCCAGGGCAAGTGGGGCGGTGAGTTCGGCCGGGAACCGGGCCGCGAGTTGCTTGGG
>JABGQJ010000883.1 GCA_018648945.1 Victivallales bacterium | reverse complement strand
CGCGTCCTTCCAGACTCGGTCGGCCCCCGGCACGGCCGCGTCCGCGAAGCTGGCATCAGGCCGCTGCCAGGCCCGTCGCAATGCCGATACATCGTCTCGGTACACCCGCCGCAGCCAGTTCCGGAAGCTCTCCTGGGCGGCTGGGCAGTAGTCGGCCAGATGCAGATCCCGATCCTGCAAGCGGGCCCATTGGAACCACTGACCGTCGTTCGAACCGGCAATGTGGTACCCGATCACGGCCTTTCCCGCAACGCTCTGACGCACGTGTGCGACCAGCGCTCGGAGTGCGGTTGCGGTGTCCTGGCGCAAGCGTTGGGACACTAGGCTGGGCGCGAAGCGCTCGTCCGCTGCGGGCGTTCCGCCCCACCGTTTGGGGTGCATCTGCACGATCGCCTTGAGGCCATTCTGGTCCTGGGTCACATCGTCGGGGTGTTCCTCGCCCCATTCGCGGTAGGGATCGCAGGCCAGATAGAAGATGACATACCCTTCCGGATCCACGCGGAGGATGCGCCAGAGCCGTTCCTCGACTTCGGCGAAATCGAACTGACCCGCGCCCTGCCAGGGACCGCGTTTGCCATATACGCCGCGCCCGAGGACCAGCGACACCAAGTAGACACGCACCCCGGCGTCCCTGAAATCACCGATCTGGGCGCGATCCGGAACGTGGAAAGGGCTGACATAGAAGCAAGGCGGGACGGCACGGCCATCGACCACAAACCGGGACCGTCCCCCACTCGATTCCATGTGGGCCACCGCCCGCGGCCTCCGGGCCAGGATCTCCCGAGCACGTGCAAGCGACGGCAGCACCTCAGGCTCCGGTGCTTCGTAGCGCGGCTTCGCCTCGGGCCCCACCGTCCCCACGGCCAGATCGTCCCAGCTCACATCGCCGGAGGAGAACGCTGTCAAGGCATGAATCCTGACCCGGGTGTTGCCCTTCCGCAGCTGGAACCGGCAGTGGATTCGCTCCCATTCGCCGGTCGCGGGGTGCAGCCTGGCCGAGTCCCCGAACGCATTGGGCAACTGCATCGTCTCATTGTCGGGACGGTACTGGCTGACCATGAAGTAGACGGCCACCGATGAACGCCGGTTCAGCCGAATCCAGCCCGAGACCTCGTATTCCCTGCCGGCTGCCAGTTCCAAGAAGCCCGAGACCAGTTGGCTGTACCCCTGCGCGTTCGTCTTGGCGATGCGGATGGCCCGCGTGCCACCGTGCACATGCTCCCTATCCCAGTTCAGTGTGCCGGTACCGCCTTCTCCATTTCCGAAGCGCCAGTGTGCGGGCACCGCGTCACCGTCTTCCATGCCGCCATTCGCGAGCACGGGGCCTGCTGGTCCGGGCTCCGCGCTGTTCGCTGTGTGAGCGAGCAGCATGACCGCCGGCATGGAAGCCAGCGCGCAATTGCGTATCCATGATCGGCCAAACATATGCAGAGACCTCTGCCGTGGTAGAGACGCCCCTCGCGCCGAGTGTGGCACGTATCTGTCCCGCCCGCCTGACGTGACCGACAATATCCCCTCCAGCCTCAGTCTTCCAGGCCTAGTTGAGGTGGCACGTGCCAGATCAGCCGCTTGTGCCCATGGCGGTCGCTCATCCAGGGGCGCCGGTTCCCGGTTCCAGGTAGGCGGGGCGGGTCTTCGGGCCAGCGGCGAACGCGATGGGACGTGCTGCGTGTTGAAACGCCCCCTTCAGTGCCTACATTACGGACTTTCGCATGGTGTCCCATCGGTTTGACCCGTTGGGGGCTGACCGGTGGTGTCTGCCAGCGAGGGCTTGCGCGGAATCCCGAACCAAGGTTTCGAGAAACGATGCCTACGTACGAATACAAGTGTCTTGACTGCGACCGTCGGTCCGAGGCGTTCCAGAGCATGATGGATGAACCGCTGGCCACCTGCGGGGAATGCGGTGGCAAGCTCAAGCGTCTGATTGGTGCCGGCGCGGGGTTCCTGTTCAAGGGCAACGGGTTCTATGCCACGGACTACCGCAGCGATTCCTACAAGGCCGCCGCCAAGCAAGACTCATCGACTGCCTCAGCCGCTTCCGCACCTGCCAGCGACACGAAGAGTGGCTCAGATACGAAAAAAAGCCCGACCCCCAAGACGGAGAGCAAAAGCAAATGATTCAGTGCCCAGACTGCGGTTCCGACAACCAAGTCAACGCCATCTTCTGCCGCCAGTGCCAGAAGAAGCTGAACTTGGACGAGATCAACCCCGAGGACTTCGACGATGGCGACGAGAAGAGCAAGTGGGCGGCCGTTGTCCGGCTGATCACGGTCATCATCGTGGTCCTCCTGGTCACCGTCCTCGGCCTGATGCTGATCCCCGGCTCAATGAAGGGCGAGGAGCCGGAGAACACCGCCACGCTCGATAGCAAGCTTGGGAGGATGCAGAACCCTGTCCCCCTCGCGAAGTTCAAGGGCAAACGGTTCAAGTTCACCAATGACGAGGCGTCGTACGTTCTCATGAAGGCTCTCGGACTGCCGCGCGAGGGAGACGCCAAGATGCTGCCGACCAAGGTCCGCATCTCCTTCCTGGCGGAGGGCGAGGTCAAGCTCGTCCTGCAGCAGAAGGCGTTCGGCAAGGTCCCCTTCTGCACCACGGTGATTGCCGTTCCTACGGTTCCCAACGAGGGAACAGTGGACCTTGGGATCAAGAGCGTCAGCGTTGGCCTCCTGCCGATGGTTGGTCCTCTCCAGGAGAAGGCTCTCAAGCCCGTTGCGGACCTGTTTGAGGAGAGTGCCCAACTTACCGGCGCGCGAGGCAACGCAGGCAAGTTCGAGATCGTTGACAACGAAGGAACGTTCTACTTCTTTGGTGCACCCGCCAGCGAAGGCGCAGACGAAGGCGAAGGCGCAAAATAGTAGCAATACCCGAGTTCCCAATCAGCGGGCATCGATCTCCGGATCGGTGCCCGTTTTTTGTGATTGGGGAGGGGAGGGGAGAGGATTCAGGAGCCGGGGGGCAGGATTCAGGATTCAGGATTCAGGAGTCGGGAGTCGGGAGGCGGGAGGGAGGAGGCAGGGAGAGGGGGAGGAGTCAGGGG
>JABGQJ010000882.1 GCA_018648945.1 Victivallales bacterium | reverse complement strand
AGACGATGACGATGGCAATGGCAAAGACGATGGGCCGCCCAACTTCACGACAAGCTTGCAGGATCACGTCCTGCCTGGATCGCTCGCGGTTCTCTGGCAGATTCAGGAGGCGGTGGCTATTCTCCACCACCACGATGGCGCCATCCACCAGCATGCCGATGCCGACCGCGATGCCACCGAGGCTCATCAAGTTCGCGGAGACCCCAAGGAAGCGCATGCCCAAAACAGCCACCAGCGTGCAGAACGGCAACGCGACCGAGACGAGCAGGGCAGCACGCACATTACCCAGGAAGAGCAACAGCACGATGGCGACCAGCGCCGAGCCCTGCAGCAGGGCCTTCTTGACCGTACCCGTAGCCTTCGCCACAAGCTCAGCCTGTTCGTAGTAGGGAATCAGCTCGACGCCCTCGGGCAGGCCGGCTTGCACGCTCTCGACCTTCTCGTACAGTCGCTTGGTGACCACTGAGGTGTTCGCCCCGAAGAGCTTCAGCACCATGCCCGAGACCACCTCGCGCTCGCCATTCTGGGAGACCACGCCACGGCGAATCTCCTTGCCGAAATCGACCTCGCCCACGTCCTGCATGGTCACCCAGCGTCCGTCGGACTCCTTGATCGGGATTCTGCGCAGATCGTCCAGTCCCTCGACCAGACCAATGCCGCGGACCAGATGCTCCTCCGAGCCGAGCAGAAGATACTGCCCCCCCACATTGCGGTTGTTGGCGCTCACCGCCTCACCGATGTCCCCCATGGTCAGGCCATAACGGCGCAAGGCCTCGGGATCGACCCGAATCTCGTATTGCAGGACATGCCCGCCAATGGAGAGAATGTCGGTGACCCCGGGAACGGTCTGGAGCTGGTACTTGACGACCCAGTCGTTGAGTTCGCGCAAGTACACATCGCGGGGCTTGCCCTCGGTGTCCACCGTGTCGTCGATCGTGAGATAGTAAAGGAAGATCTGGCCGAGGCCGGAGGAGATGGGGCCGAGGGTGGGGGGCTCCATCCCCTCGGGCAAGTCGCCCCGCGCATCGGCCAGACGTTCAGCCACCAACTGGCGGCAGAAGTAGATGTCCATCGACTCCTTGAAGTACACGTAGATGACGGCCATGCCGAAGGCGGAGGTGGATTTCACCTGGGTCACGCCGGGCAGGCCGTTCATCCCCGACTCCAGGGGGTAGGTGATGAGGCGCTCGATTTCCTCCGGGGCCATGCCATCGGCATCGGCGAAGATCGGCACCATGACCGGCGAAATGTCCGGGAAGGCATCCACCGGCATGGTCCGGTACTCGTAGATTCCCCAACCGACGACCACTGCAAACAGCAGGGCCACCAGCCCGGGGAACTTCAGGGACCATTCAATGATTCGGTTGATCATAGAGGGCGTTTCCTGTCTTGGGTAGAGGGAGGGTGGGAACTGCGAGGCCGGGAGACGGCTCTTGCCCGCTCGCGGATCTCGGTTCGCCTTCGTTTCCCTCGAATGGTGACTAGTGGCCGTGCCCGGCGTGGGGATCGAGGTTGCTGGTAACGGCTCGCGCCTTCAGTTCAAAGGCGCCAGCAATCACGTACACCTCTCCCGGAGCCAGTCCGGCAACAATCTCGACGCTCTCGTGATCGGCCCGGCCAAGACGGACCACCTTGGTTTCGAAGGCTCCCTCATGTTCAATGAACACCACGCTCTCCCCCTCGACGGTCTGGACGGCCGCCTTGGGGACCACCACCGCGCCCTTCTCGGTGGAAAGCTCCACCTCTGCCGTGACGAACATGCCGGGGCGCCACTGGCCATCCGCGTTGTCAAGCACAATGCGGGCCGTGGCCGTACGGGTCTCCTCATCGACCAGTGGCGAGATCATACTCACCTCACCTTTGGTCCCGCCATCCCGGAAACGGCTGCTGACCATGGCGTGTGCGCCTTCGCGGGTCGCAGTCAGATCCCGGGCATGGACTGTCAGGTTGGTCCAGACCGTGGTGAGATCGGCGATGGTATAGACCTCCGTGTCATCGCTCAGTTTCTCGCCCAGGGCGATGTGCTTCTCGATGATCGTGCCCGCGACCGGAGCGCGCAACTCGATGCGATTGAGTCCGTCCGCGACCAGACTCCGGGCCACGCCCTTCTCCAGCCTGGCGACTTCCGCCTCGGGCACGCCGAGGAAGGCAAGCTTCCGGCGAGCGGTGGCGAGGGAGAATGCGGCATCATCACGCCCGCGTCCGGCGTCGTACAGACCGCGCATGGAGCCGAATTCCAGGCTGTCGCGGAGGGCATCGTACTCTGCCTCCGCCTTGTGAAGCGCATTCCCGGCAGCGACCAGCTCCGTTTCCGTGCCCACCTTCTTGGCGACCAGCGTCAGCTCCCGTTCGTGCTCGCGTCGCGCGGCCGCCCGTTCGGCATAGGCAGAGAGAATGCGCCCACGCCCTTCGCCCATCTCGCGGCCATTGAGTTTTCCCAGACCGCTGGCGGCGGGGTTGGTGGCAAGGGCCTTCAATATGGCCACCGTGCTCGTCCGGACAGCTTGGGCCCGCCTAAGGTCGAGTTCAGCCAGTTCGAGAGTCCGTCGCTCGCCAAGGAAAGCCACCTTGGCTTCCCCCACGTCCATGCTCTCCAGCACCGCAAGTAACTCGCCGGCAGCGACCTTCATGCCGACACTCTTGTGCACTTCACGGACGATGCCGGACGCACGGGGGACCATGTGCGCCACGCGGTCCGCGTTCAACGCGATCTCCCCGGTGAGCTGGAGTTCCTTCTTGAGCATGCCCGCCCCAGCCTTCGCCAGTTTGATGCCAAAGAGCCTGCGTTGCTCTGGATTCAGCTTCGAGTCGTCCGCCTCGTCCGCTGCTTCCCCTTCGTGCCCATGGCCGGCATGCGCGTCCTTGGCCTCGCCTTCGTGGTCGTCGTGGTCATCCTCAGCCTCGTTCTCGTGTCCATGGCCCGCGTGTTCGTCCTTGGCCTCGCCGTCGTGGCCGTCCTTGTGGCCTTCGTCTTCGTCGTGGCCCTCGTCCTCGTCGTGGTCGTCCTTGTGGCCCTCGTCCTCGTCGTGGTCGTCCTTGTGG
>JABGQJ010000881.1 GCA_018648945.1 Victivallales bacterium | reverse complement strand
ACCTGTGGTTCGAGCAGTGGTCGGATTACCAGAGCTATCCCGATCTGAAGAAGCTGCCCGAGATCAAACGGCGCGCCGACGCCGCCCACGCGCAGGGCAAAAAGTTCTACCTTTACTTCCACATGGAACTGGCCGAGAACGCCCCAGGGTTCGCTGAGTACCGCAACGACCTGATCATCCCGCCAGGGACAAGCTGGTACAAACGCGCCTACGACAATGCGGCGCCACCCCATGGTGCGGAGGGGCATGTCCATTGCCAAGGCGTTCCCTGCTGGCTCGTGTGCTTGCGGGGGCCTGGTCAGGATTTGTTCCTGGATGGCATGCGTCGGCTCAGTCGGGAAGGCGGGGTGGACGGCGTCTACTTGGACGGTCCTACGCATCCGTTCGGCTGCCGCAACCCGTCGCATGACGGGTGCGAGGGGGTGGCGGAATGGGATGACGACGCCACCCGCGGGCGAATCTTGGGCCAGCGCCAGTTCATCAAACGGATGCGCGGCATTTTCGAGGAGGCGGGCTCGGAGTTTCCTCTCTGGCCGCATGTTGGCGGGGGGATCGAGCTGTCCACTCTCTCGTTGTGCGATTTCTACTATGAGGGCGAGCACCTGGCGCGGTATGGGAGCGGCTACCGTCTGCCCTTGGCCAAGTTCATCATCTATACCGGTGTGCCGTTTGGGTTCCGCGGCATTTTCCTGCCCCAGATCTACGGTTCCGGGGGACTTGGCACGGCCGCGCTCCCCTACTCATTGGTCCATGGCACCGAGGTCGCGGCCAGGACGCCGTTGCAGGAGAAGGTCTTCGCGTTGGGCGCGCGTGATCCAGAGGCACGCTTCTACCCATACTGGGAGCCGCAACCCCATGTCGTGGCGACCGGGGGCACCTTGCCTTTCTCATACTGGCTTGCCCCCAATCACGCTGCGTTGGTCGTCGCCAACGCCGGGTACGGCGGACCACAGCGCATGTCGCTTGATCTGGTGAAGCTGTTCCCAGGGCGTCGGCTCCGCGTGACCCGGCTGGATGGTGACAACCAAGTGGTGGTCGCCGACAACTGTCTCACAGCCCTCGTTCCGGAGGATACAGTGCGCGCCTACCTTGTCGCGCCAGCGCCAACCACCGCGACAGCCGTTGCCGTGGTGGACCAGCCGGTGACGAAGGCGACGGAAGTCGCTTTCACGCCCATCCATACCTTCCGCCAGGAGGACTGGACCATCGCGGACAGCGTTGCCGCGAATGCGGCCGATGGCGATGTAGGGGCACTGCCCTTGAGGTTGCTCAGCCGCGTCCATGCTCGGGAGGCGGTGGCGCGCCTGCGGCCAGTCCTGCCGGCCAACTGCACGGTCCGGCTGCGGATCGCGGCCTCGAGCCGTCTGGTGATCCGGATGGACGGGGTCGCGGTACGCCACGATGGTGGCTGGCGGGCAAGCGGGATAGACGAGCTAGACCCCGACGTACGGGTATGGCGCAGCGTCCCTTTCGTCGCGAATGCGGCTGCCGAGTGTGAGCTGGGGTTCCGGAATGGCAGGTTGGGCGTGCGCTGGAACGGTCACCCCGTGGTCGTCCATGCACTGCCGACCAAGCCCACATCCACCCACCGGCTGGAGTTGGCCACCTGGGCCGGGGACAAGCTGGGGATCGAGGTGGTCGAGATCTCCGGGAACCCCCTTCCTGAGCGGCAGCGAGAGCACCCCGCAAACCCATGAGATGCCGGTTCCGGCGGACAAGTCTGGGGGCCGCCGGAGGCGTCTGGGAGTCCCCTCCGGCGCCCGGCGCTGCCTACTTCCGCTGCAAGCTGAGGGCGACCGGGAGGCCAGTGTCGCACGCTATCGCCAGGGCCGTGCGTCCGGGAGCGGGTGAAGACAGCAATACTGGCGCCGGCAGAGCACGTTCCACCAGTTCCCACTCCCCGTTGAGCGTCACGGTGACTGTGGTGGGGCCCTTGCCTCGGTAGTTCAGGTTCGGGTCGGCAACCGCGAGCGCGAGGCGGGGATCGTCCACAGACTTGCGGCGGCAGATCAGGAAGCACTTCTTATCGACCGCGTAGAGCACGTCGTGCCCGAGGAGCCCGGCTTCAAAGGCGGCAAATGCCGTCGAGCCGCTGAGATGGTCTTCGACGCCGTGAGCCGCCGCGTCGCGCCGCAGGATCTTGTACCCGGGATCTGGGGATGCAGCCTTCGCGACCAGGTCCGGACGTCCACCGGGAATGATCGCGTAGTGGTACGAGGCACCGCGTGGGGCCTTGCCGTGAGCCAGCCATGCGGTGGCGAAGTCGCCTGCTGTGACTTTGTTCTTCGTGCGCTGTTTGTCGTGCCGGGACTGCTGCCGGGTCCGAGCCAGATGAAGGACCACGCCAGGCTGCACGACGTAGGCGTTGCCCTGGGCATCGCCAAGAACCGTGGGAGTTGCCACGGTCAGCTTGCGCTCGAACGGGAAGCCATGCACCGGTTCACCGGCCAGTGAAATGGGGTCCGTCGGGGTCGCCAGACCGTTCTGGAACAGCGTGGTGATGGTCTCGTATTCCGTGCCCTCGCTCCCGATCTGGCTACCCAGGCACACGATGACGCCATTGGGCATGGCGTAGGCGGACTTGCGCACGGTCAGCGATTCCCGGTCGACTTGGTCCAGGGCGAAGGCGAAGATCCCCTGGTCGTTCTGCAGGTGGCAACTGCCCGCGAACGGGGCCGTCACTCTGGGGGCACGGGGGCCCTTCAGTCGGTCGAGCGGCAGGAGGAGCGTGGTGGTGCCGGGGTACTTGCGCCAGTCCCATCCGTCGTACTGGAAGCCGCTTCGGTCGGTACTGCCGTAGCTGAAGACCTCGATCGTGCCGTAGTTTTGGTAGCGTCCGTAGGCGTTGTCGCGGTTTGCGTAGATCTCGGTTCCCCGCACATTGTAGTCCGGCGTCGCGGCGAATCCCTTGAAGTGGACGGCGCGGTCGTGTCGGTGCATGATGCCGGCGGCGGCGTGGTTGAAGGACCAGTAGCCAGCGGGTTGCGGCTCGGGGGGCACGGGGCGACCGTAGAGCTCCTGGGCGGACGCAGCGGTCAGGCCGGCGACGCGCA
>JABGQJ010000880.1 GCA_018648945.1 Victivallales bacterium | reverse complement strand
TGGCCGACATGGCCTACGCTCTCACCAACGGGCGCAAGAACCGCGCTTCCGGCGAGCTCGCCTACCATGTGCTCGACCTGATGCATGCGTTCCACGACGCGTCCAGCAGCAACGCGCATGTGCAGATCCAGAGCACCTGCGAACGCCCCGCCGCTCTGCCCGTCGGCCTCCGCGAAGGCCAACTGGCCTAGCTCCAGTCAGTCGTTGACGGATTCACAGCCCCCGGCCCACCTGGGTCGGGGGCTGTTCTCGCCATGGTCCATTTCAGATTCGGGGGAGGGGGCAGCCAGCACAGGCGAGAGGCAAGGCAGTCGCGCGCCGCGCCTGGGATCAAGGGCGGGGGCGGCGCAGGAAGGAGAACCAGGAACCGGGCTGGCGAGGCACGGCATGGTCAACGCGATGCAGTTCGCTGTTGTCGGCCAGCAAGGCGTAGCCAACCCAGCTCTGCGGCAGGCCGAAGAAGCGGGTGCCGTCGATGGTGGTGTCGAACCAGCGGTGGTGATGGCCGAACACCCAGAGCTTCGGGTGAAAATGGTCCAGGATTCTCCCCGCCCCCGCGAAGCCGGGAGGACCATAGTGTTCGAGGCCCGACTCATTCTGGACCCCGATGTCCGCAGGGCAGTCATGGGAGATGATCAGGTCCGCGCTGCCGGGGGGGAGGGCGAGACAGCGGTCGATATCCTGGGGTCGGATCTCGGCTCGCAGGGGCGTCGTGTGGGCATCCATGTAGCAGACCCCTCCCAGGGCCAACACGGGAACGCCACCGATGGTGTGCACGGTGCCGCGGGGCAGGTGGGTGATGACGTCGCGGTAGCGCTCCACCAGACGATCGAAATTGGCGAAGTCCTCGTGGTTCCCCTCGATGAAGTGGGTGGGTTTGCCGCAGGGCCTCCCGCTGTTGCGGAAGAATCGCCTCATGAAGGGCTCGAAGAGACCAAAATCACCGAGGACCAGGATGTCCGAGATCTCGCCACCGGCTTCGTCTGCCGCATGGGCCAGTTGCCGGTCGATGACGTCGTACCGGCAGTGAACGTCGCTGAGGAGGAGGATCATGAGACTCTCCCCGGCAAGCCCGTGAAATCGTAGCTCAGACGCGTCTGGATGTGCTTGATCTGGGCGAATGCCTCTTTGAGCACCTTACGCTCGATCAGGGTCAGGGCGGACGGATCGACTTGGTTGTCTGGCGGGAGACCAGCCACACTTGCGCCGACTTGGTGTTCGATGCGCATCTCCATGAGCGCGGCGTACACTTGGATGACTTCCGCGCAGGTTTGGGCGGGGAGCGCCCCCAAGTCACGGAGGGCCGCGAGCCTCTCCGCGGTGTTGCTCTCGGCAATGCCTTCGTGAAGCGCGTAGATTCGGGCGAAGTCCACGATGGGGGTCATGGCGCTCTTCATGTCGAACACCCGGCGTCCGTCCGCCAGCGCGGTCAGCTGGATCTTGCCGAACAGGCCAACGGGGGCGGTGTAGGTAAGGATATCCCCGGCAAGCTGGGTGAAGAAGCGAGGGTTGTCTTTCAGCTCTTCGCGGACCCCTGCCCGGAGGGTGTCAACCAGGGTCTGGGAACCGTATCCCCAGCGGAAGTCGAAGATGACCTTGGTGAGCAGGATGTCCTCGGCTTCCAGGCTGCGCACCCACGTCCTGAACAGCCCCAACCACGCCGAGAGCGGGCGGCACCATTGCCCGTTTCTGGCCATCATCTCGCCCTTGCAGTGGGCGTAGCCCGCGTCGTTTAGCCAATCGCAGACCATCCCGCCGAGACGTAGGAAGTAGGCGCCGGCAGCTTCCCGCTCCGCCTCTGGCGGGTCGTCGTAGACGATGGCATTGTCCTGATCCGTGCGCAGGGTCTGTTCGCGGCGGCCTTCGCTGCCCATGACCAGAAACGCGAAGGGAACCGGGGGTGGCCCCAAATGGGCGATGGCCCCATCGACGAAGGCCTTGAGCAGCAGGTCGGTGTTGACCGTGATGAACCGGTTGACGTTCTCGGCCTTGTAGCCATTCTCCACGAGCACCTTCACCAGCGCGGGGAGTTGTCGGTTCAGCTCGATGATCTGTTCGGGCGAGTCCGCTTCCCGGATATCCTGGAACAGCCGGGCGGGGGTGTGTTCGGCGATGGGGTGTTCCAGGAGCATCAGGGCGGTGCGCAACTCCTCGATGGTGTTGCGGTTGCTCTCGTCCTGGCGTTGCAGTACGTCCAGGTTGCGGCGCATGATGGACTCGTCTCGGTCGCGTTGCTCATCCAGGCGTCTTCGTTCGCTCACGTTGGTCGCGACCACGGCCAGGGCCATGGTCTCGCCCATGCGCACGGGAGACATGGAGAGGACTGCCGGCACGAGAGTCCCATCCTTCCGGCGGATCGCCGACTCGTGGCGCAGGATGGGAAGCTCCCCAGTCTGCTCCCAGCCCGTGTGGATGCCGCCGCCGGTCCCGTGGGCCAAGTCGAGCACATCCTCTAGGTGTAACTGGGCCATCTCTGCCGCCGTGTATCCCAGCTCGGAAAGGGCCCGGGCGTTGGCGTAGAGCCCCACATCCCCCTGGGTCATGATGATGCTCTCACCAGCCGACTCGACCAGCGAGCGGTAGCGTTCCTCGGACTCTCGCAGGGCCTCCACTGCCGTGGCCCGCAACCGCTCCGTCCGCAGTCCCTGGATGACCACGAAGAGCAGCAAGGCGGATATGCCAGCGAGGATGCCGAGGGAGACAAGCGTGAGATGGTGACTCAGACGGCGGATCTTCTGGCGAACATCCTCGATGTAGATGCCCGTGCCGATGATCCATCCCCAGGGCTCGAATCCCTTGACGTAGGAGAGCTTGGGGGTGACCCGGCCCGCCTCGTCCTGCCACTGCCAGCGGTATTCCACAAAACCGGCCCCCGACTGGCGGACCAGGTCCACGATTTCCATGAACACGCGCTTGCCGTCGGGGTCGCGCAATTCGGCAAGCTCCTGCCCTTCCAAGTCGGGGCGATAGGGGTGAACGACCATGCGGGGAGTCATGTCGTTGACCCAGAAGTAATCCCTCATGCCCGGCCCGTAGTGCAGGTGGCGGATTTGGCG
>JABGQJ010000088.1:11700-17107 GCA_018648945.1 Victivallales bacterium | reverse complement strand
ACCAAGTCACGTTCCTCGCCTCGTACCATGCTCCGGACGGAGCCACCTTCTCGGGCCGGATCGAGGCCGACTGCCCTTCCGCCCCTGGGCTCGTCATCGAGGGAGATCCGGTGCTCGCGTGCTCCCGCGCCAATCCCCGAACACGGCGCGTTCTCACGCTCCGATTCCCAGCGGACGCCCCCCGACGTGCACATCGGGTCACGTTCACCGTGCGAGACACAGACACGCAGGAGAGCATGTACCGGACGGAGCTTCGCTTCGTCAAGCCCTACGCCTGGGCGTTTCTCGGGCCTTTCGCGGATACCGCCAGGGCTTCGAAGAGAGTCTACCGCTATACCGGAACCATCGACCGACTGCGCCAGGCGTGCGATGACACCCCCATGCGCCTCGCCAAACGCCTACCGGTCGCGAAACTCGGCCTGGGCGACGTCCCGGTCGTCAAGGGGATTCCGTTGACCGAATGGAGGATTGTGGACGACGGTTCCTGCACCGACTGGACCGGTGCCGTGGACGTGGCCAAGGTCTTCGGGACTGCCGCGCCCGCCTTCGCCTATGCGGTCACCTGGATCCACGCCGAAACCGCTCTCAACCACCGCTCGTTCACCTTCCAGGCCGATGATTCCGGCTGGCTCTGGGCCAACGGTCACACGGTCGCTCAACTGCCTCTGGATCTTCCTCGTGAAGCCCATCGCATATGGACCTCCGCGCCCCTGAGGAAAGGTCCTAATCCGGTCGTCATCAAACTCACCCAGAACCAACGTTTCTGGGGCTTTCGCTTCGACGTCGTCGACTGGCACTGGCAGGGCCGCCGGGGAGACGTCATCACCGGGCTCGGCATTGCCGAGTGGCCCAAGTAGAGATTCATCGGACAGCAGAAGGCCCTTCCTCAAAGCCGGCTGCCTTCGTTGGGGCGTGGCGTTACCGGGCTGGGTTCCGTGGTCGTGTGGCAATCCCGCGCGGCCCGGTGTCGGGGGAGCTTGCAGGCATCGGTGGACACACCTACGTTCCCCTTGCATCTGAGGGAGTGGCCCCGCCCGGATGAGAGCGAAGGGCCGACCAGAAATGTGAAGGTCTCTTCGCGGGGATGTCGCGAATGAAGGTTGTCCTGCTAAACCCACCGCACACTGCGATCGGCAGTCGGATTCCCGGCGACCACCTGCCGCCGTTGGGTCTGCTCTGCGTCGGCGGGCCGTTGCTGGATGACGGGCACGATGTCCGGTTGGTCGATGCCGACCGAGAAGGGACATTGGTCGATGATGTTGCGGAACTCGTCCTGATCCATGCTCCCGAGATTGTGATGATCGGGCATTCCGGGTCCGGGTCCATACATGCGACCGTCCGACGGATCTGCCGGGATCTAAAGGCGCGGCGGCCGGACCTGACGGTCATCTACGGTGGTGTCTACCCGACGTTCCATTGGGACGAGATTCTGGAAGAATCCAGCGATATTGACATCATCGTCAGGGGTGAGGGCGAGAATACCTCGCGGCAGCTCGTTCGGGCGCTGGAATCCGGCAGCCCCCTCTCCGAGACCAGGGGGATCGCGTTCCGCGAGGCTGCGGACATCAAGGCTACGAGCCCGGCCGAGCCCATCGAGGATCTGGACGAGTTCCGCGTTGGCTGGGAACTGATCCGGCACAGCGACTACTCCTACTGGGGCGGCAAACGAGCGGTCGTGGTGCAGTTCTCGCGCGGCTGCACGCACCATTGCAGCTACTGCGGGCAGCGGGGCTTCTGGACGAGGTGGCGTCATCGAGACCCACTGAGGTTCGCGCAGGAACTGGCCCGCCTCAACCGAGAGGAAGGCGTTGAGGTGATCAACTTCGCAGACGAGCTTCCCACCGGCTCCAAGAAAGCCTGGCGGACGTTCCTGGAGGCCCTCATTGCGGAAGACGTCCCCTTGATCCTGGTCGGTTCGACAAGGGCGAGCGACATCGTCAGAGACAGGGACATCCTCCATCTGTACAAGAAAGCGGGAGTCATCCGCTTCCTCCTGGGCATTGAGGCATATAGCGAAGAAGCCCTCTCCGAGATCCGGAAGGGCGGCAGTGTCTCCGAGAACAGGGAAGCGATCCAGTTGTTGCGCCAGCACGGAATCATTGCCATGGCAACCTACGTGGTTGGCTTTCAGGAAGAGCGCGACGGAGACTACTGGCGTTCGTTCCTGCACCTCCTCTCCTACGACCCGGACCAAGTGCAGTTGCTCTACGCTACCCCCCATCGATGGACCCCGTTCTACGGAACGGTCGAGAGCCGGCGGGTGATCCAGACGGACACCAGCAAGTGGGACTACAAGCACCAGGTACTGGAAACTCCGGGGATCGCCCCATGGCGCGTGTTCCTGTGGTTCAAGACCATCGAGTTCCTCGTGCAAGCCAGACCGCGTGTGCTCTTCCGAATGCTCTTCCATCGCGATCCCGGCTACCGACAGGCCATGCGCTGGTACACCCAGATAGGGCGCAGAGTCTGGTTCCACGAGCTCTTCGAATTCCTGTTCCGCACGAAGCACGAGAGGAACGGGCCGCGCCTTGGCGAGTTCATGGGTCCCGTGTTCACTGACCGCGAGTACGCCCTCGCGACGAGGAAGCAGGACTCTGATCAGGCCCCGATTACCGACTCTGACACAACAGGCCCCCAGCCTCCATCGCCACCGAATCCCAGTCGGTCGCAGACTGAGCACAAGCCAGCAGCCACCTGAGACTCACCGACAATGGAGCTTGAGCCGGATGCGGTGGCCTTGGCCAAGCTGGCTTCGAGTCTCACACGGCCCGGGACCTTCCGCGCCGTAGTACCCGGGCGCTCCGGGCCGTGCCCTTTGGGTCGAGACAGTCCGGCTTGTCCGCCCGGCCCAACACGCACCGCGGGTTGCAGTGACTGGGCGGCGGGGTGATGGTACGCCACTTGCCACGAACCCCACCTTCGAGAGTGTGTGATGAACTTCCGCAATGTGACCCTTGAACTGAGTCTGAAGCCCTTCTGGGATCTGTCTCCTGCGGGCATGGAGGGGGTGGCGCGGCATCTGTTCAGCCAATGGGCTGCCCTGCTCAAGGGAGCTGACCAGGTATCGGTCATGCTCTGGTCGGCCGACGGCTCCGAGATCCTGGACTACCGGGGCAGCCTGGAGGACAGTTTCGAGTGGGCCAAATGGGTGGGCGTGGCCAACCCCCACTATCCCCCCATCGACCCCAACAATCCCGAGGCCGACAGCTTCCACCGCAAACCCCGCCTCTACCGCCCGGACCCGCCGGAGTTCACCTATGGCCTGCTCAAGCAGGTCGTCGATACGCTGAAGCGGATCGGGCGGCAGGTGACCGGTCTGCCCGTGCGTGCCGGCGCTACCTTCGATCCTGGCCCCGAGTTCGCGATCTCCTCGTTCAAGTACGAGCGCCATCGCGAGATCTGCATGGGCAATACCATGGGCAAGGGCAGCATGGTCTGCTGCTACTCCGAACTGCATGCGGACCAGGAGGTCTACGCGGGCTACCCCGACGGCATCTCCGAAGGCACGCCCTTCGGCGAGTTCCTGGGGCGGCAGACCCGGCACTTCGCGGATGATCTCGGGTTCGACTACCTGTGGCTCTCCAATGGCTTCGGCTTCGGTCTGGAGACGTGGGGACTGCGCGGCGCGCTTTTCGACGGCAAGGAGTTCTCGGCCGAGCGTTGCGGGGAGGTCCGGCAGAAGAGCATGGTCTTCTGGGAGGCCTTCCGGCGGGAGTGCCCCGAGCTGCCCTTGGAGACGCGTGGCACGAATCTAGCCACCGGCATGGACTTGTCGTCCGATGCGGTGCCGCTGCGCGAGATCTACGATACGGTTGCCAGTCTGCGCCCGCCGCCAAACTCCCCGTGGGCCGCGCTGAATGGCGACTTCGGGCTCGAGCTGGCTGGCTGGATGAGCCATGTGGCGGAAATCCCGGACGACCGCTTTCCCTTCCGCTTCTACACGCACGACCCCTGGTTCCTCAACAGCCCCTGGCTGGACCGCTATCAGCGCGAGGCCCACGATATCTTCTTGCCCCTCACGGTCAGCCGTCTCGATGCCCAGGGCAATGTTCAGGTTCCCACCGAGTTGGAGTTCCTGACTGCTGACGATTCCCACGGCGAGTTGCCCGACCAAGTCCCCAACGAAGTGACGCCGCACATCCTCTGGATGCGCGACCACGCCCCCGACCAGCCCGGTCCCCTGCTGTGGGTCTACCCCTTCGATGAGTACCACGACTGGACCTTCGGCGCGCCGAGCCGAATCGAGGAGGTCTTTTTTGGCGATTGGTTCATGCGCGGGGCCATTAACCAGGGCCTGCCCCTGAATACCGTGGTCAGCACGGGGAATCTGGTCAGTGCCATGGCAGCAGCCCCCGAGCGTCTGGCCGAATCCGTCCTCATTTCGCCTGTGCCCGATGCCGGCACCCCCTGGGAACAGGCTCTGCGCGCTCACTGGGAAGGCGGTGGTCGGGTGCTGCTCTATGGTCCCCTTGACCATGCCGGTCCGGATCTGTTGTGTCTGCTTGGCTGTGAGTTCGGCGACGCCTTGGCGGGTGACTTCGAGACGAGTGTGACGATCTGCCCCGACACCATCGAGGCGGGCGGCTACGGCACGGTGCTCCGCCACACGCCGCTGTTCTCGGCGGGCGGCTTGCGTACGACCACCGCAGCCAATCCGCTTGCGGTGGCTACGCAGAATGGTGCAGAACGGGCTATCGCCGCAATGGGTGACCGCGTGGCCTGGGTGCGGGGCACGGTGGCTTGTGACCCGGAACATACCAGCGGACACCTTCTGAACCCCCTTGATCCCGCTGCTTTCCTCCCCGCCGAGATGCTCATGCGGATCGCCCTGCACGAGCTCGGCTTCGAGTTGGCAATCGAGAAGATCAGGCCCGGCCTAAAGACGCCCATGGTCTGCGCCAGTCGTCACGACAACGGCTTCATCTTTGCTGGCTACAGCGCCGATAGCACCGCTGCCGTCCATCTGCGTCTGCCCCAGGGCGCGCCAGCGCTCGACAACACCGAGATGCGAATCGTGGGAGGGCGTGCCCGCTACACGCCCCCCAAGTCCTGGGTTGCGGAATGCCGCGTGTTCGTGGAGCAGGCGGATGGCGGTCCCATCGGTTGTCGCACCCGCCATGCAGGCCATCCCAAGGTGCACGAACGCCTGGAAGTCAATGGTCTCGACAATGCGACCGTGCGCTTCTACCCGAAGGCAGGAACAGCGCAGAATGTGGTGATGTCGCTCAATCGCCCCGTGCCTTCCCTGGGTGCGCCGGTCGTGGATTGGGTAGAGAGACGGGATGCCAATGGGCACTACCTGGAAGCCAGCGGCGTCACCGGCCTGCTGATGATCTCATGGTGACGGGCGGCTGGAGGCGTGCCCAGCGACTCTGGGTCTTCCTATGGCTGACGGGTTGGGCGGCTT
>JABGQJ010000088.1:0-11604 GCA_018648945.1 Victivallales bacterium | reverse complement strand
CGGGCAAGCTGTTTGTGTCCCTGTCGGAGCAACTTGGCCAGGCAAAGGACTTCGTGGGGGCGTTGGCGGCGGCGGTTGTGACCGCGCCCAACGCCAAGGTTCCCATGGGGCCGAAGGATGACCATCCGCCCGAGGAACTGCGCAAGCAACGGGTGGACAAGCAACTGCGCGTCGAGCTGGGCACCCCCCCGTTCTCCATGAGTGTCTGGTTGATCGGGCCGTCGGCAGAGAAGTCCAAGGGGACGCTGTTTCTGCTGCCCGGCGTCTGCTCGTACAAGGAATGCCTGGCTGGCCGCGCCCGCAGCTACGCCAAGGCCGGGTTCCGCTCGGTGCTCGTGGACTTCCGGGGCCAGGGCCGGTCTGGCGGCAAGTTCATGACCTACGGTGCCCGTGAAGCGCAGGATCTGCGCGCCTTGCTGGACGAACTCCTCAAGCGAGGCGAGATCCGCCGCCCGGTGGGGGCATACGGCATGTCCTACGGGGGTGCCTGCGCCATCCAGTTTGCCGGAATCGATTCCCGGGTGCAGGCGGTCGTGGCCCGGTCGGCCTTCAGTTCCATCCGCGAAGTGGTCCCGTCCTACGCCCGGCTCTTCCTTCCCTTCATGCGGGGAATCCTGACCGAAGCGGTGCTGAAGCAAGTGGTGGACCGGGCAGGCGAACTGGCCGGCTTCGACCCCGACCAGGCCAATACGCTCACCGCGATCCAGAAGACGAAGGCCCCGGTCCTCCTGATCCATGGCGAGCGCGACATCAATATCCCCATCGCCCAGGCCGAGAGGCTCCACCAGGGCGCCCTCGATCACTCCCGACTGATTCGCGTGCCCGACGGCACCCATGACGGCGCCGCGTTGCGTCGCGTCGAGAATGCCGAGATCCTCAAGTGGTTCCAGGGCCATCTTCTCGCGGATCACCCAAGTCGTTAACGGCGCGGCGAGTCGCAGAGGGCGAGCAGGTCGTCCACATGGGCGGTGACGAGGCATTCGAGGGTGTCAGCGGCGCCGTAGTAGATCTTCACTTCGCCGGAATCCTCGAGGATCATGCCGCCGGGGAAGATCACGTCGTTGCGGAAACCGCCGTCGGTCTCGTAGGGCGCTTCGGGCGCGATCAACGGCTGCTTGCTCATGGCCACGACCTTCCACGGCTCGTTCAGATCCAGAAGCATGATGCCGGCGCAGTAGCGCTTCTGCCAGCTCGCCTCCCAGCCATTCTTGCCGCGCTCCGGGTCGGAATCCACCGAGTGGAAGGTGGTCAGCCAGCCCTTGGCCGTCTTGATGGGCGGTGCGGCAGGACCGATCTTGTCGTTGCAGAAGGGGACATCCTCGGTGCCGAGGACGAGCTGGGTGTTGCCCCAGTAGCGGCAGTCGGGCGAGTCCGAATACCAGACGTCGAAGCGATGGGGCGGCCCGCCCCGGCTGTAGACGGGGAAGGGGCGTTCCAGGCGCACGTAGTTGCCACCAACCAACTCGGGGAAGAGCACCATGTTGCGGTTGTCGGGCACAGTGGTGCAGAGGATCTCGAAGTCCTCGAAGTCCTCGGTCACGGCGATGCCACCGCGCACGCCGTGGCGGGTATCGATGGCGAAGCACATGTAGACCTTGCCGTCGAGCACGGTCAGGCGGGGGTCATAGCCCCGGCTGATCTCCTCGTCCTTCAGGTCGAAGCAGGGCTTGTCCTGCACCTCCCAGTTCACGCCGTCGTCGCTGTAGGCGATGCCGATGTTGGTGGCCGCAGGATGGGGCGAGTTTGGGCGTTTCCCGTAGTCGTTGCGGAAGACCATGACATATTTGCCCTGGTACTTGCAGACGCCAGCATTGAAGATCAGGGACGCCTCGTAGGGAATGTCCTTGGCGGACAACACCGGGTTCGAGGGGCAACGGGTAATCACGGAGGGGGAGGAAAGCACGCCAATGGGATCGGTAGGCACGGTAGGCTCCGGGTGTGGTCGGTGGGTCGGGATCGCGTTCCGCCAAATCTATGCATGGTCAGGACCTTTGCAATGGTTCCCACCCGAGGCTATGGAATGCGAGTCGCCCCTGTCTATCCCGGAGAGCCCCTATGAGTACCCCTGATTTCTCCCTTGACATCGTGGGCAATGCCCTCGTTCTGCAGACGCCCTGGCAGGCAGCTGCGCTGCCCGCCGAGACTGCCATTGACGGCCACGCTGCTGGTCCGTGGCAGACCGAGACCCCATCCTGCTGCACGAGTGCCGCTGGCCCCTGGCAACTGGCCGTTGATCTGGCCGGGCACGGTAGCGTGCGCCTGAGCATCACGAACGCCAGTGCCGGTACCCTCACGCTTGGCACGGCAATCGTGGCTCGCTGGCGACCGGAGGCATTTGCTCCTGCCCTGGTGGCTGGGGATTTCCGAGAGTTCATCCACGGCGGCAGTTTCCTGGCCATGAACTGCGGGGTGAAAGTGGTGGGGCGCAAACTGATGAGCCTGGATCATGCGGCACCCAGCAGCATGGTCACGGTCTACCAACACGACGATGGCACAGCCTTGCTGTTGGGCGTGTTGCCCGGACTGGGGGATGGCTTTGCGGAGTTCGCCACGCTCCATGCCGAACCGCATCTGGACAGCGCCTTTGGTTGGGAAGCCCGCCAGGTGTTCCAGCGTACGGTTGCCCCTGGCGAGACGGTTCTCTGCTCGCCCATGACCGCATTCTCCGGCTCCGACGGGACGAGGCTCTTGACCGCCTATGGCGAGCTGTGGCGGGAACGCAATGCCCCGCGCGAGCGCCCGATCCAAGTCGGTTGGAATAGCTGGGACCACCATGCCGGGGCCGTGACCCGCGCTTCCATCGATGAGAACCTGGCCGCTTCCCGGCGGCTTTTCGGCGACACGATGAAGGTGTTCTGCATCGACGAAGGCTACGAGGTCCAGTGGGGCACCTGGGCTCCCAATGCCAAGTTCCCGGAGGGGCTGGCCGACTACTGCCGACACGTCAAGGCCAACGGCGGCGTGCCTGGGATCTGGACCGCGCCGCTGCTGGTGAACTGCTACAATCCGCTGTACTTCGAGCACCCCGAGTGGTTTGCCGAACGCGCCGATGGGCAGGTGCAAACCGATGCCTTTGCCTACGGTCCCATGGCCTATCTGGACGTGACCCGAGATGATGTGCTCGACCACATTCGCGCGGTGTTCGAGGGCCTGCGGGCGCTTGGTTTCGAGTACTTCAAGGTCGACTTCTGCCACTGTATCCTCAAGGCCACGCGCTTCTCCGACCCGTCGGTGGGTCGGGCGGCCCTGATCCGGCGGGCCTTCGAGACCATTCGTGAAGGCATTGGCCCGGAGCCCTATCTGCTCGGTTGCGGCGCACCCTACGAGTCGGTCTATGGCTCTGTTGATGCGGTCCGCACCACGGGCGACATCCACATCTTCTGGGGCCATATCCTGCGCAACGCAGCCATGTTCGCGGCTCGCTACTGGATGCAGGGGAATCTCTGGAACTGCGATCCCGATTTTCTCGTGGTGCGCGGGCCCGAAACCGCCGCCCCGCCCTATGGCCGTCGCCAGATCACGACGCCCATGGGTCCGGATGGCGGCTGGATTTCAGGCCGCGAGTTCAATGAAGCCGAGGCCCGTGCCTATGCTCTTCTCGTCCACCTGACTGGTGGCGATGTGATCCTGGGCGATCATCTACCCGCACTCTTCGAGAACGGCGTTGAGATGCTGCGCAAGACGCTCCAACCCCGTCCCGATGCCGCTGTGCCGGTGGACCTCTTCACCACCGAGCAGGACCTGCCGCGCATCTGGATCAGCCGGGGCGAGGAGGATACTCTCGTCGGGTTGTTCAACTGGACCGAGAAGCCCGCCCATCTTGCGTTCGATCCGGCGGAGCATGGCCTTGCCGGTAGGCCCGTGGACTTCTGGACCGACGAGCCTGTACCGGCCTTGCCCTCCCGCTTGCCAAGGCGGGGCTCCCTGGCGTTGCGCTACCTGCGTTGAGCAGGAACGGAGCGCCGGCCGGGAGCGCCGGCTTCCTCTCCCGGTGGTGCGGGACGAAGGGGGAACGCGGGGAGCACACTGGTGCGTGAGTTGGCCTTCTGATTGCCCGTTTTCGAGGCAGCGCGGAGGCATATAGACAGCAAACGCCCGCAGTTTCCTGCGGGCGTTTGGGGAGGAGCGAGTGGGGTGCGGGGGGCTAGACGCCAGCTTCCTCGGGCACGGCCTCGACGGCCTTCGCCGTCTCGTTTGCATGCCGCTTCGAGGACTTGTGCCAGGTGGAGATGATCGAGCTGGCCACGAAGATCGAGGAGTAGGTACCGACGATCACGCCGATGAACATGACGAGCGCGAAGTCGTTGATCGCGCCGCCGCCGAAGAGCAGCAGTGTGAGCACCACGAAGGCAGTGGTCAAGGAGGTCAGCACCGTCCGCGACAGGGTCTGGTTGATGCTGATATTGACGATCTCGGTATAGCTGCCTTGGCGGCGCAGGCCGAGATCCTCGCGGATGCGGTCGAACACCACGATCGTGTCGTTCAAGGAGTATCCGATGATGGTCAGCAAGGCAGCGACCACTGGCAAGGAGAGTTCGCGGCCCGGCATCAGCATGTAGATGCCGGCTGCGATGATCACATCGTGCAGCAGGGCGACGACCGAGGCGACGGCGTAGGCGAACTCGAAACGGAAGGAGATGTAGCCGACGATGCCGATGATGGCGAGGATGGCCGCGAATACCGCGTGGTCGCGGAACTGCTCGCCGACCAGCGAGCCCACTGTGCTGTTACGGACTTCGAGGAAACCGGCGCTGGGGAATGCCTCGTTCAATTTCTTGCCGAGACCCCCGACGGTCAGGTCATCGGTGATCTGGTCACTGGTGCCGGCATCCTCTTCTTCCGCATCGCTCGCCTTGCTTTTGAAGGTCAACTCAAGCTGTTTCTTGCCAGTTTGGAGTGGGGAGGATTTGTAGCCCACGCGAGCCCCCGTGATTCCTTGGCCTTTCAGGAAATTCCGCACCTCGGTCACGGTCGGCTCGGTGCCGGACGTGGCCTGGTAGGCTACCTCGATGCCGCCGGTGAGGTCGACGCCCAGAGCGGAACCGGTCCACATCCTGCCGATGAACACGATGACGGAGATGCCGATCAGGGCGCCGGAGAGAATGGCGGTGAACTTCTTGTAGGACAGGAAGCGGTAGTTGCAGTTGGTGACGCCAGGGAAGGCCCACATGCTGAGCTTGGTCATGCCCCGGTATAGGCAGAGGTCGAAGATCGCCCGCGTCATGAACAGGGCGGTGAACATACTCGCCAGGATACCGACGCTGAGGGTGACCGCAAAGCCCTTGATCTGGCCCGTTCCCACCTTGTAGAGGATGAGGGCGGTCAGGAGGGTCGTGAGGTTGGAGTCCAAGATGGTCACGAAAGCGCGCCCGTACCCTGCCTTGATGGCGTTGCCCACGGTCTTGCCGTTGGCCATTTCCTCGCGAATACGTTCAAAGATCAGCACGTTCGCATCCACTGCCATACCGATGGTCAGGACGATACCGGCGATGCCCGGCAGGGTCAGGGTGGCGCCGAAGAGAGCCATGGTGCCAAGCACGAGAATCATGTTGCAGGCGAGGGCGGCGATGGCGATGGCACCGGCGATGCGGTAGTAGAATATCATGAAGATGACGACGAGGACCAGGCCACCGAGGGCGGCAAAGAAACCGCTGCGGATGGAGTCGGCGCCCAAAGTTGGGTCGGTGCCGAATTCACTGTCGATCTTGATTTTGACGGGTAGGTTGCCGGCGGAGATGACGCCAGCCAGTCGGCGGGCTTCGTGGCTGGTGAAGCTGCCGGTGATGACGGCCTTTCCGGTGGTGATGGCGTCCTTGATGTTCGGGGCGCTGTAGACGGTGCGGTCCATGACGATGGCCAGCCGTTGCCCGACGTTGGCCGTGGTCACTCTGGCGAAGTCTCCGGTCCCGTTTCCTCTGAAGGACAGGGTGATCTCCCAGTTCCCCATGTTGTTCGGCCCGGCGCTGGCGTTCTTCACGTCCTGGCCGCGGATGCGCTCCGGTCTTTCCTTCAGGAACACGCGCTCATAGACTGTTTTGCCGTCTTTCTCGCTATCGATCACATGCGGACGAGCCTGGTAGCCGGGGGAGGGCTCGAAGTCGGACTTGCCTTCCTCGTATTCCTTGAACTTCTCGGCACTCTGGGGATCGACCAGGTAGAACTCGATCTTCGCCGAGATCTGGATGAGCTTGCGGTAGACGGCTTTCTGGCTTGGCCCGACGGTGGGGACGCGTAGGCTGATGGTGTTGTCGGTCAGCGCCTTGAGCTCGGGCTCGAGAACGCCCAGCACGTCGATGCGATTGCGCAGGATCTCGAGGATCTGGTCGCGCATCTCCGCCACGCTCCTATTGCCGAGATCCACCTCGTCGGGATTGAAGCTGATGACGAACTCGGTGCCGCCCTGGAGATCGAGTCCCAGGTGCAGGTTGCCTCTGGCACGCCTGCGGACGTAACCGACGACATCCTTGTTGGATGGGTCTGTCGAGCCGCGAACTGAGATATAGTCCTTCAGTTGTGCACCACGCCAGCCCACCTCGTCCCGGGCGGCGGTTCGGAGGGCTTCGCCGGCCGTCAGCGTGGCTTTGCCGTCGTTCTCGGCTTTGTTCCTGTCAATCAAGGCCTTCGCTCGAAGGAGGAGTTCGTCGTATGCCTCGACCTTGATCAAGGCTGCCTTGGCCTCTTCCGAGTCGCCGACACTCGCTTTGCGCAGGCGCTGGACGTTCTTGAACGCCAGTTCCTTGAAGACGTCCATCACCTTCCCGTCTTCGATCGGAGGAATGGAGAACCCCCATGCGACCATGACCAACACGATCGCGATCCAGCGCCACATCAGTGATTTACTCATATACCTGGAATCCCTCTGCCTTACTGCCTTACGGGGTCTTGTCTCTCCGAAGCGACCGGTGGCACGGAGAACCCCGCGCCCGAGACCGCGCTACGCCCTGCCGGCGTTGCCAGCGACGTCTTTCTCGGTCACAACGGTATTCACAGCGGAACGGATGACTTCGATCTCAACGCCTTTGGCGACTTCGACCATCACCGAGGTATCCTTGACGCCGACAATCGTGCCATAGATGCCGCCGTTGGTCACGATGCGGTCTCCCGCCTTGAGACGGCTGACCAGTTCGCGATGCTCTTTCTGCCGTTTCTGCTGTGGCCGGATGAGTACGAGGTACATGACCACGAAAATGAGCACCATGGGGCCCATCTGCAGCCAGGCGGGTGGTGCCTGGGACCCCCCGGGCTTGGCGGGCGTGGTCCCCTCCGCCTGGGCCGGAACGATAATACTGAAGCCGTGCGTGGGCATCGGGCGATGTCTCCTGAACGTGCGTATCCACAGAATGCTAGGGGCAAAAATGAACCAAAATGTACATGTGTCCGCACAACATACCAACGCCAAGCGCTGGGATTGTCGGTTTTCTCATTTCTGCAAACTCAGTGCCCTCGGGTGCTTGAACCCCCCCCTCCGCCATCTTACGTTCTCGGTTGCGCGTTCGGCATCACGATTCTGGGGCGATCCGGGCGCTTGACACCTGGACTCACTCGAACCGGACGCAACGCAACGGCATGGCAGGAAAACCGCGCATTCTGGTGGTCGACGATGAAGTCGGCATTGTGGAGGTACTCCGCGCGATCTTCCGCCGCGAGGGGTACCGAGTCAAGACGGCGTGCGACGCAGCGGAAGCCCTGGAGGCCCTCCAGCAGGACACCTACCAGCTGATGGTCTCGGATATCCGCATGGAGCCGGTGGACGGCATCCAGCTGCTGGCCGAGGCGCGCGAGCTTCAGCCGCATCTTGCGGTCATCATGATGACCGCCTATGCGGCTGTGGAAACCGCCGTGGAGGCGATGCGCAAGGGGGCCTTCGATTACATCTGCAAACCCTTCAAGGTGGACGAGTTGCTGCTTATCGTGCAGCGGGCGCTCAATTACGAACAGGCGCTGGCGGAGAACGCGACCTTGAAGGAGACGCTGAAGACGCAGTTCCACTTCAGCAATATGATCGGTGACCACGAGTGCATGCGCCGGCTGTACAGCATGGTCGAGAAGGTGGCTCGGACCGAGAGCACGATCATGATTCGGGGGGAGAGTGGGACGGGGAAGGAGCTGGTGGCTCGGGCGATCCATGCCAGTAGCCCGCGGGCTGACCGCCCGTTCGTGGCGATCAACTGCGCGGCCGTGCCGGCGACACTGCTGGAGTCCGAGCTGTTCGGGTATGTGAAGGGTGCCTTCACCGGGGCCAATCGCCCCAAGAAGGGCTTCTTCGAGGCCGCCGACGGGGGCACGCTCTTTCTGGACGAAGTTGGCTCGATCCCGATCAGCATGCAGCTGAGTCTGCTGCGAGCGCTGCAAGAGCACGAGGTGCGCCCGGTCGGCGCGTCCCGCAATATCGCCGTGGATGTGCGCATTGTGGCGGCCACGAACGAGGATCTGGAAGGACTGATTCGCGAAGGGCGCTTTCGGGAGGACCTGTACTACCGGCTCAGCGTGATTCCGGTGGAACTGCCGCCGCTGCGCGACCGCCTGTCGGACGTGCCGCTGCTGGTGGCGCATTTCCTGGCCAGACTGGGCGAGCAGGATGGCCGCGAGCTCTCCATCGCGCCCGACGCTCTGGCCGCGCTCAACGCCCATGCGTGGCCCGGGAACGTGCGTGAGTTGGAGAACGTCGTCTCACGGGCGGGAGCGCTCTGCGACGACGACCGGGTTTGCTTGGCGGACCTGCCGGACAACATCGGCAACGCGGTCCGCCCAGCGAGTCGGCCCGTCCCCAGTCCCATGCTCGACGAGGTCTCCGCGCTGCCTGACGGGATGTCCCTGAAGGCGTTTTTGAAGGCGAAGGAGCGGGCGTACATCCAGCACGTGTTGGGGAGCAATGGCGGGGACAAGGAGCGCGCTGCCAAGTCCCTTGGCATCAGCCTGGCCACGTTCTACCGGAAATACGGAGGCTAGCGCCATGTCCTGGACCCCCCCCACAGCACACTGTCTCCTGCGCTTCGTCCTGGTCGCCACGGCCAGCATACTGTCCGCGGGGTGCATGACCGACGAGAGCGACCAAGTGTTTGTGTTCCGTGCCTACCAACTCGCCAACCCCAATAGGGTGGGCCCCAAACTCAGCCGCCAGGTCATCGACCACGAAGGGACGCGAGTTGCCTGGGTGCGCACCATCCCACTGATCACGTCGGTGAACATCGTCGATGCCGAAGTGGTTGAGACCGACGGCGGTCAAGCGGTCAAGATACGATTGGACCACTTCGGGGGGAACGTGTGGCTGCAGGTCTGCAAGCAATTGGGCGGCCAGGACATGGTGGTCACGGTGGACGGGTTCTACCTGTTCAGAACCACCATCCCTCACCGTCAGGCCAGATACGACGAGATGCTTGTCGAAGGGCCCTGGGGCCTGGCTCAAGCCAACGGCGTGGCAGCCCACGCCAGTGAGAACTATGCTATCGCGAATCCAGAACCCGGCCTGTAGCCTTTGTATAGGCGCGTTGCCGGCCACCTTTGAAGAGTAGACGACACTACCTATGACTACCGACACGCTCTGGCGTAACACCGAGACTCTCGTTCCTCTCTTTCCGGCGGCGGCCAACGGCAACGCCAAGGCCTCGCGCGATCTGCTACAGGCTTTGGCAGGGGCTGAAGGCCAGGTCCTGGCGGACTGGCCGCGCGCCGTGCGCGCCGGCTGGCAGGAAGGGCTGACGGTCTGGGCCGAGGGGATCGACCGGCACAAACTCTCCGACGAGCAGGGCGAGCTGGTCCTGGCGGTTGCCGCCACGGGGTTCGACCACATTCTGCTGCGCGACACGGTCGCCACCATGGCCCGGAAGACCTTCGCCTCCTACAGCGATCCAGCGGGCATGATTGCCGCTCTTGGCGTGTATGATGCGGCGACCCCGATGCCTGTCGTGCGCCGTCGCTGGGATGTTTTCGCCTGCCTGGGCACCGGGGTGATCTGCTGCGAGCCCGCTCGCGGCGTGGTGGGGGTCATGACCGAACTGGACGCGGTCATCGACGAGACGACGATTCAGTTCGAGCACCCCATGGAGCTGAGCGTTTCGGTTGTGGTGGGCAATCTTGTGCTGGTCAAGCCCGGGTCGGATCTCGACCTGCTGTATCGCGGCGACATCTCCTGGGATGGGGCGGTGACCTCCGAGGGTCTTGCCGCCCTGCTGGCCGAGGGGCTTGCCTACGCTGGCGATCTGCCCAAGAACATCGCCGAGCTTCTGCTCGTCCCCCGCCTGCTTACGGCGGAGCAGTTCCGCGCCTGGAAGGGCCAGGGGTCGACCGCCGTTGCCAAGGGGCCGGTACAGGAGAGGGCATGGGACGAGGCCCGCGGCCTGGATGAACTGGTGGGCCTGATGGCCCGGCAGCAGCCGAAGCCGGAGCGCCCCGCTGGGTTCGACAACATCCAGACCATTCTGCTGGGTGCCGCCCCGCGCGAAGACATGGCCGCGACCTTTGCGGAAGCTCTGGCGCGCTTGGTTGCCGTCGCCCAGGGGCAGGGGTGGGTGGCCGAGCTGGTTGTATCGGTGGCCAATGAGGCGATTTCCTGGCAGGACACCGAGCTTTTCATCGGTATCTGCGACCGCCTGTCCGGCCGCTTGCTTCCGGCCTGGTACCGAGGCACGATCACGGCCCGCTCGCCGGAGTTCCTTGCTGGCGCCTGCCCAGCCATGCCGCTGCGCATCTGGAACCACGCGGAGCGTCTGCTGGCGGAGACCGCCGAGAACGAGAATCTGCTTCTGGACGCGGTGTCACGCAGTGTCAGTGCGGGCAACACCTCTTGCGACGCGATGCTCTGGCTGTGGCGGAGCGGCGGCGAACCTGCCAAGCAGCTGGCCAATGCCACCTTGCTCTTCCGGACTCTGGCCAAGCAGGTCCGGGGTTCCTACCTCAAGGCGAATCGCGACCTGCGCAAGTTGCTGCAGGAGAATCAGGACTTCCAGCGCCTGGTTATGAAGGACGGCGACCCGGAAGCCATGGCTTCCCTGGTACGTTGCACCAAGCATCTGCCCCTGCTGGATTCCGGGGAGCGGCAGAGCCTGCTGGTCCGGATCGTGCGCATTTTCCCCGAGGCCATGTCCTTGGTGGAGGAGAAACGCAGCATCGTTGCCCGCAGGGAGCTGGAGAAGATGACCTCGGCCCGCACCTTCGAGCAACGGCGGCGCGAGCTGGAGGAGATCATCAACTTCAAGATTCCCGCGAACAGCCGGGCCATCGGCCATGCCCGCGAATATGGCGACCTGCGCGAGAACGCGGAATTCAAGGCCGCCAAGGAAGAGCAGACCCTCCTCACCGCTCGTCGCGGCGAGTTGGAGCGCGATCTGCATGAGATCAAAGCCACCCTCTTCGACCATATCGAGATTGGTGATGTGGTGCAGCCGGGCTGTTCGGTGGACATCGAGCTGCCGGATGGCGAGACTCGGACGTACTACCTTCTCGGTCTCTGGGACAGCGTGCCAGAGCAGCGGATTCTCTCCTATGACACGCCGCTGGGACGGGCCATCGTTGGCAATTCGGTTGGTGATGAGGTCAGCCTGCCCGCTGGTGGCGAAGCAGTCATCTCGGCCGTCAATGATCTGCCGCCCGAGATCAAAGAGTGGG
>JABGQJ010000879.1 GCA_018648945.1 Victivallales bacterium | reverse complement strand
CGCAGGGACGCTTTGGAGTGCGGCGCTCTGCGCCGCTTTCCGTGAGGTGTCGCCGCAGCCAGGGAGCAGCGCAGGCGGATCGATGCATCCCGCGTTCGGCTTGACAGCGCCACTGCGGGCCATACTTTTGAATCGCCACCCTCGTACCTGTTCGCTCCGGACAGAAAGGAACGCATGCTCGACACCTCACGCAAGCGTGTGTGGACAGTGATCGCGTTGGTTGTTGTTGTGTCCGCCATCGCGGTACTCTCTGTCCATCACCCCGGGCGGAAGACCGGCCCCACACCGGCTCCGGGGACAGGGTCGGCACAACAGCAACCTGCCCCGCCGCCCCCGCCCGTCAGTATGGAGGAGCTCCTGCCCGGCACGTGGGAGTATGCTAACGTAGCTGGCTTGCGGAATCGCGAGGAGTACCTGCTCAGCCTCACGCTTGATGACAACGGCAGTGCTGATGACGCCGAGTTCCGCCTGCTGCTGGATCGTGCCGGACCAGAGGACTTCTGTTGCCTGCGCCTGGCGCAGGGGAAGGCCACCCTCGTCAAGGTGAGGGAAGGCTTCCAAACCCCCTTGGTGGGGCAGACCGAGGCACTAATCGATGGGGACTTGGCGGGGTTGCGGATCGATGTGTACCGGCTGCCGGGGTCCTGGGTCGTTGCCTGGGGAGGGCGCGACCGAATCCTGGCCGTGGACCCGGAACGGCGCTATGGGCCAGCGGCAGTTGCTGCTGCAGGCGCAGTCACCGTCGCCAACATCCGCGTTCAGCCCCTCGCCCCCATCCACTACCGCGACGACTTCACCCGGAAGTCATTTGCCCCCAACGGCCTCTACGATGTCTGGTCTGGCAAGTGGTCGCTCAGGGTCGGTGACGACACCGACCGCAGCGTGAATGCCTTCCAGGCTCGCGCGGCGGGGAAGGCCTCCTGCTTCGCCGTGTTTGGTCACCCCTTCTGGCGAGAGTTCCGCACATCGGTGTCGCTGCTGTACAAGGGGCAGGGCGCCGCAGGTCTCGTGTGGTCCGCAGCGTCCCCGGATCACTTCGGACTAGTCAGATGGACGCGACATGGTCCGGACGACGGCGAGCTTGAGATCCTGGCGCATGCGGGCGGACAGGACCGGGTACTGAAGCGCGTGCCGTGGGTTCCCAGGAGCAACCAATGGTACCGGCTCACACTGGAGTTGTCCGGGAATGCGGGGCGAGTGACGGTGGGGGACCAGGATGTCAACTTCCGGATCCCGCCGGAGATGCGAGGCGGGAGAGTCGGTCTGTTCGCCGACACGAGCGCCGGCGTCCTCTTCGATGACGTAGCCTGCGACTCCATCCGGGCCACAGAGCCTGACGCCGGCCCCGTCCTGACAAGCATGCTCAAAGCCAGGCTCCTGTTCCCGGACGAGGCCGTTCACCGCACGAAAGAGGGAGAACTGCTTCCTCCGCGCAAGTACGAGGGCCAGGACAGCTGGCTCAACGACGACCAGAGCTGGGAGCGCCTGGAAGCCGGGCTCTCCCAGAGGACCCTCTTCTGGGGCCCGGTCCACGCAACTGCGACCGTGGATGCCCCCCGCAAGGAGGGCGAGACGCTGTCCCTAAGAATGGCGTCGCCCGAAGATGGCGGCTTCGTGCAGGCCGTGAGCGTCTCGCGGTTGGGCGGGGAGCTCCGCATCACTGCGGAAGGCACCGAGCCGACCAACCTGACAGGCGCGGTGCAGGCCTCTGGGCCTGAGGACGGGAAGATGACACTGGAGTTGCGACACATCGGCCCATCGGTAGAAGCTCTGGTGAACGGGCGGAGCGTGAGAACGACCCCTTGCCCGGGCGATGGGCCCGTTCAGATTGCGCTGCATGGTCCGAAGGTGGCGCCGGAGTGTCTTGAGATCAAGGCGGCGAATCTTGCCGGATCCGTCTTTGAGGACGCCCCGACTTCATGGGTCCGCTGGGCCGGCCACTGGGGTGTTTCCTCCAAGTGGCAATGCGCCCCCGGGTGGACCTACATGGGCCTGTGGAGCGACCATGCCGACACGCACCAAGATGCGGCAGGAGTGTGGACCCGGCAGTCGTTCCATAGGGACCAGGACCTGCAGTTCTACGTCGCACTGAAGGACATGCTGGGCCAGAAGATCGACAAGCGTCGGTATGTACGGCGTGACATCAACTTCGCGTTCTGCACCGACGGCAAGAGCCTCAACAGCGGGTACTGCCTGCTCCTGGCCGGCTACGGCAACCGCGGAACCCAGCTGCTCCGGCGTGGCGAAGTCGTCTGCGAGAACACCTCGGTCCGCATCCCGACGTTCACCGGTGATCACCACGATATCCACTGGCGCTGGTGGCACTGCCGCATCGTCCGCAGGGGTAACGTGATCCAGTTCCTGGTCGACAACAAGGAAGTGCTCCGCTACGAGGACCCCGATCCGCTGCCCGGTGGCCATGTGGGGCTCTGGACCGTCGGGAACGGGCTCATCGTGACCCGGACGCGGTTCACCTGGGAAGAGATGGGCGACAGTCTGCCAGGGTTCGATACGGCCTCTCCCCAACCGACTGAAGTGGCAGGATTCACGCCGTTTCCAACGGAGCATCCGGTTGGCCTCCGGCCATCGGCTCTCCGGCCAGGAGCAGTCGAGGTCACCAATACCGCCCCCGGTGGCCCTCTGGCCGTGACCATCAAGACACCAGTGCCTGCCGCCAAGGCGGACGAAGAGGAAGCCGTCCCGCCGCTGTGGCTGAGTTACCGCGTCCCGGAAGATGTCGTGGTTTACCTCTACACTGAGACGAAGGGCAACCTGCGTCGCACCAGCACGCCCGAGCTCGCCCGCGGGGCGCTGAAGAGTGATGGCGAGTGGCATTGTCTGCCGCTCGATACCACCCAGTTGAAGGTGGGGGAGAGATTCGCCATCGGTTGCCAGAAAGATCAGCAGTACCTCTGCGCCGGCCTCGGGGGGAACGACGTTGGGGCATCCTATTGGTTAAGCCTCTCGCCGCCCGGACCTGCACTGCGGGGCGTCAGCGCGAAGGCCTCCTCGACCCATCAGGAATTCCCGGGTGAGGGATCTCCCGAGACC
>JABGQJ010000878.1 GCA_018648945.1 Victivallales bacterium | reverse complement strand
GTTTGCCATACCGGGAGAACTTGGTGAACATGGTCGTTGTGGCGCGCGGGGTGAAGCTAGCGCCCGCCGAGGTGTTCCGGGTGTTGGCCCCGTTGGGGACCGCGTTCTACAGAATTGACCGGAGCGATCCGCTCAAGGAAGTGGCCGCCATTCAGCAGGCGGTGAAGCAGCAGGGGGCGACCGCCATTCTCAGGATGCGCTGGGTGATGGCCAAGAAGCCCTGGCCCAAGGAGATCGACGAGTGGGGGCACTTCCTGCATGGGGCGGACGGCAATCCGGTGGCGAAGGACACGGTTGTGGGCCCGCCGCGTCGGTACCAATGGCTGGGCGATCCAAAATGGATGCGCTCGCACGAGAGCGATTCGACCATCAGTGCGATGGTCACGGCCCAGGGCCGCTTGTTCTACATCAGCGATGAGGCCCCGATTGGCTTGGCGGGGGAGCATGATCTACCCGACAAGTGGTCGTTGGTGGCGTGCGATGCCTTCAATGGCACGCCGCTCTGGAAGGTCCCGATGCGTCGGTGGGGTTGGCGGGAGTGGAAGCCGTCCTGGTTCAATACCCGCCCGGGCGATGTGCCGCTGAATGTTCAGAAGCGGCTGGCCGCAGTGGGCGATCATGTCTACGTGACTCTCGGCTACCATGCGCCGGTAAGCCAGATCGATGCCCGATCGGGCGAGATCCTACAGACCTACGCGTCCACCGAGGGGGCCAATGAGGTCCTGGTCCTTGACGGCATTCTATATTCCTCGGTGGTGAAGAACTACCGTCTGCGTGTCACTGCCGTGGACACCACATCCGGCAACACGCTTTGGCGGAGCGACAAGGAGTATGGGGGGACAGTGGCGGACTACGTCAAATGGACGGCGATGAACGGGCGTACCCCGAAGCCGAAACTGGACCCGGCATCGAACCTGGCGACGGACGGCCGGACGGTTGCGCTGGTGGACGGCCCGCGGGTGATCGCGCTGGACGCCAAGACGGGCAAGGAGCGCTGGGCCACCGCGTTCCCGTTGGCAAAGAGCGATGCGAATGCAGGTGGCATCCGGGCCAAGGAAACGACCTGGGTGGGCTCCATGATCCTGGCCCAGAACACGGTGATTCATGCCAGCCCGAACCAGCTCGCGGGAGTGGATGCGACCAGCGGCAAGGTCCTGTGGAAGCAACCCAAGCGTTACATCGGGCATCTCTGGTACGAGTGGAAGGACATTTTCGTTATCGATGGGCTGGTCTGGACCTGGGGCCCAGAACTGGAGCGCGGGGAGTACGGGCATGGGAACAAGAAGAAGCAGCGCACGCTGCACCCGCTCTACCTGAAGGGGTATGACGTGCGCACGGGCGCGATCAAGAAGTCGGTGCCGCTGGATGCCACCTTCAAGGCAAACCATCACCACCGCTGCTACCGCAACAAGGCCACCTCGCGATACGTCATCGCCAGTCGGCGCGGCAGTGAGTATGTGGACTTGGCGGGTGGGCCGCACACCATCGACAACTGGATTCGTGGCATCTGTCACTTGGGCATGATGCCGGCCAATGGTCTGCAGTATGCGCCACCCCATCCCTGCCAGTGCTACGGTGAGGAGAAACTGAGCGGGATGAATGCGGTGGGGCCAGCGACCTCGCCCGTGCCCGCTCCCCCGGACACTGCCCCAGCCTTGCAGGTTGGCCCGGCCTTCGGCAAGGTCAAGGCCGCACCTGCCGGCAAGGACGATTGGCCCACGTTCCGGCACGATGGCGAACGCTCCGGTTCCAGTGACGCCCAGCTTGGGGTGGCCATGAAGCTGCTTTGGGCGCGGTCGGTCGGGGAGAAGGTCAGCCCGCCAGTGGTGGCGGCCGGCGCATTCTTCGTGGCGGCTGCGGACCAGCATCGTGTGCTCTGTCTGGACGCAGTCAGCGGCGAGCCCCGCTGGCAATACACGACGGGTGCGCGGGTGGATTCGCCGCCGACCTATCACGAGGGGTTGGTGCTGTTCGGCAGCACGGATGGGCACGTGTACTGCCTGCGGGCAACCGATGGGGCCTTGGTGTGGCGTCGGCGGGCAGCGCCCGAGACACGGCTGATGGCGGCGTTTGGCCAACTGGAATCGGTCTGGCCGGTAAACGGCAGTGTGTTGGTGCAGAAGGGCGTGGCTTACTTTGTCGCTGGGCGGAGCTCGCACTTGGACGGCGGTCTGCACGTGTACGCGGTGGCACCACAGACGGGCAAGATCCTGGCGCAGACTAACGTGGTAGGACCCTACTACAACTCCAAGAACGTGAAGGAGAACTTCGCGTTGCCTCAGGGCAGACTACCCGACATCCTGGTGGGCGACGGTGAGAAGGTGTACATGCGCACCATGGCGTTCACGGCAGGCCTGAAGCCCAGCAAGGGCAAGCCCAAGCAGAACGTGCCGGGGGGCTACCTGGACGACACCTATTTCAAACGCATTCCCTGGCGGTACGGCGGGCAATACGGCCGCCTGCTGGTCCACAACCGCGAGGTCATGGCCTGCATCCGGCAGTTCGACACCCTGCGCGGGCTGGACCCGACGGTGTTCTTCACCCCAGGGGACCGAGGCTACCTGCTCTTTGCCAAGAGTCAGGTCAAGGATGGCAAAAGCTGGCAGCGGCGGATTCGAGTGCGGATCCGGGCAATGGCGTTGAGCAAGAGCCGTCTGGTGGTGGCCGGCCCCCCGGATGGCATGCCGCTGGACGACCCGCTGGGTCCCTACGAAGGGCGCAAGGGCGCGCGCCTGCATGTGGTCGATGTGGCGACCGGCGAGGATGCCACGACCTTTGGCCTGGCGTCGTCACCCGTCTTCAACGGCATCGCCACCGCCGCCGGTCGTCTCTACGTGGTCGGCACCGACGGCACGGTGAGCTGCTACGGGACACCATAGTCCAGTTGCATCATGCTATCCTTCTGCAAACCTGAGAGAAGTCCTGCGCAGACCGCCGGGAATGGGGCTGGTGGAACGGCCCTGAAAGGGCAGGACATGTTGCCGAGACCACAGGCGCGTGCGGTGTCGGGGATTGGCCCTATGTCGCGCCCTTACAGGGCTTGGCGTATCGTCTGGCCAGC
>JABGQJ010000877.1 GCA_018648945.1 Victivallales bacterium | reverse complement strand
GATGATCGCTTGGTGCAGGCCGGGGTTGGACACGCACATGGTTACATTCTTGCCGGTTCTGTCTCCCTTCAGCGGCCCCCGCGTCCCATCCGGCAACTGCTGAAACCAGTCTGGGTGGTTCTTGCCGTAGGATTTCCACCAGGTCGTGAAGGAGTGGGCGCAGGAGATGAACTCGGGCTGACTGATGCGTTGACGCCGCAGCCAGAGATCCTGGTCATGGAGGAACGCATCGCGGGCGCCTTTCGACCCCCAGCCCAACATGGAGTCGCGGCCTGATACGCGAAGGCAGCTGGCGGGTACCCGCGGAGGCTGCGTGACGTCGAGGCGCTCAATCCGGATGGTGTCGGTTCTTGGTATGAATTCCCCGAGCTTTCCCGGCCAGAGCCAGCGCACCCCCATCTGCGTCTCCAGGAACTCGTAGACGGCGAAGAGTGTTCCCGAGTGGGTACGGTTTCGATAGCCCCCGACGGCGGTTCCGTCGCCGTCTTTGCCGGCGAGCAGCAGGTCGTCCCCAACCAGACGCAGAGCACAGCCATTGACGGGCAGTTCGCCAAGGTCCAGGCCAGCCGCCGCGGCTCGACGTGTGCCACCGAGGTAGATCAGGCCCGGGCCCCCGGCCGGCCTCTCCTTTTCAGGGATGATACGGAGTTCGCAACCCGTTGCTCTGTGTACGTGATACTGCAGTTCCCGGGCGGCGAAGGTCACCACGGGAAGCGGTGTATCCGGCACGATGATGGTGGTCTGAGGGCGACCGTCCGCGACGATATCGAGCGCTCGCGCCGCGCAGGGAAGGGAGAGGATGAGGGAAACGAACCAGTTGGCGATCTTCATTTTGCGTCCTTGTTGGGTGATGTCGTCACCAGACGTACGTCGTCGAACCGGTTTGACTCATCCTCGGGAGGAAGGGGGGGCGTGATTTCCCTTCGGGAGGCCGGGAGAGGATAGCACCGGGCGAGCTTCGACACAAAGGCATGGGTGTCATAGTTCCTGGATCAAAAGGTCTAGGAGACAGGCCATATTGCACACCCTCAACGACGACGCCAAGCGCACCCGCATCGATACCCAACCCGCCGATCCGGCGGACGGCGGCGCGCTCCGGAGCACCTACTGGGACTACACCTGCGGCGCCCAGGACCAGCTCGCCGCCGCCGGCTGCCGCATCGCCGGGCTGGCGCCTTCCTCGGGATATGCCGCCGCCCTGGCGGGGGCTCCATTCCCCCTCCCTGTCCACCACGGGTTTGCACCCGTGGCTACGATATGCCGCCCTCTGCGGGGCTCGGATCAGCGCTGGCGCGCCTCGGCGGTGGCGGACCACCGCATCTCCAGAGCTCCTCGCCAATCCCACGCCTGGAGATGCGCCCGTCCCTGGGCGCGGAGCCCGGAACGGGCGACGGGAACCCACGCACACACCAGCAACCAGCGCCCGAAGACGGGGCCGGCCCCGGACCCCTCGTAAGTGCCTTGCGGCGTGGCGTGCCACTCCGCAAGGCGACTGCCATTGCTCGCGCACCATCATATCCCACTGGTCCGATTCGACCGATGGGACGCCCCGCCACACCCGCAACCAGCGCCCGAAGACGGGGCCAGCCCCGAACCCCGCCAGGGAGACCCGTCTCCCCGGACCCCTCGATGCAGCTTGGCAGCAGAGGTGTGTGATCAGCGGAGACCGTGGGAGGCGCAGATGCCCACAGCGACCGCAGCCCAGGTGTCAGCCGAAGATCGCGCGCATGCGCTCGCAGTAGTAGCGGACGAGGTCGAACTTGGCATCGGGGGCGATGCGATGGTCGGGACAGGGGATGAAGCCACCAAGCTCGACGAGGGGCTTGAGGCGCTCCACCTCGGCATCAACGGCGGCACGATCGTGGGCGAAGACGGTCTTGTTGGTGCCGCCAACGCCGCGCAGATCCTTGCCATACTGCTCGCGCCAGGGGCCGATGGACGCGTTCCAGGTACCGACCTCGATGGGGAACATGGTGTTGACGCCGTTCTCGAGCCAGATGGGGACGAGGGCGTCGATGCAGCCGTCGCAGTCGAGCGAGACGATGTCGATGCCGTTGGCGTTCAGCAGGTCGGTAATGCGTTTGTAGTGGGGGCCGACGCATTCGCGGAAGACGCTGGGGTTGATCAGCGGGCCGTTCTTGAAGCAGATGTCTTCCCAGAAGTGGGCGAAATCGAAGTCCACGCCTGTTTGCAGGGCGAGTTCGGCGTTGCGGAAGCAGATGTCTCCGACCGCGTCGAGGGCCTCGCGGAACAGGGCTTGATCGTCCATCTGCAGGTAGCTGATGCCGACGATCCCGATGACATCGCGGAGATGGCCGAAGAGACTGCCGCAGTGGAGGCCAAGAGGCGTGTCGCGCGGGGTGTCCTTGAGTTGCTGAAGGAGATCCTGGTTCACCCGTTCCGGCGACCATTGGTAGCGCCACTTGTAGTGCTCTTCCCAGGACGCGCGGTCGGTGAGAAGATGCTCGATTTCGGCAGGAATGCTGCCTGCGCCCGGTTGTGAGAGGAGGGTGACGCCATGGCCATTGCGGGTATGGCGGCTGCCATCGGGGAACTCGCGGATCACCTCGCCGGCGAAGCCAGGCAGGAGGGCCGTATTGGTGTAACACATGGTCTGCCAGTTGTAGTCGAAGCCGAGCTTGGCGGCAATGGCCTTGTCAATGGCATTGCCGTCGGCCTGCCCGCTGGCCTCCTCCTGGGTCAGATGCCCTTCGGCGGCCCACTTCTGCAGCGTCTGGCCCCAGTAGCCGAAATGGACGATGGGCAGCCGGTCGGCTTCCTGGTAGCGGAGGATGGCGAGGGTCCGTTCGCGGTGGTTCATCACCTTGTCTCCTGTCTCGCGGCGCTGACGGCGCGGCTACTTGCCGGTCAGCTGTTTGAGGTGGGCAGAATAGTCGCGGTGGGCTTGTCGGGATCGATCCGGAAGGTCAGTTTGCCGGCTCCGGCGGGGGCGAGCGACCAGGGCCGCATCGCGTTCCAGGCGGCAATATGTCGTCTGCATCGCTCTTTGCTACGCTGCGCCACAGATTCGGGCAATGCCTCAGTCACGGGTAAAGGTCGCTCTC
>JABGQJ010000876.1 GCA_018648945.1 Victivallales bacterium | reverse complement strand
GGTACCTACGAACCCGACACAGACCGCATCACGGGGGTGCACACCCGCATTCGGCGGCTCGACGAGACGGATCACCAGCTGCCGGAAGCCATCGTCATCCTCCAGGGCAACGACTGTGGGCTCCGCAATCTGGCGCTGAAGAACAATCACAATGGCAAACGTCAGAATGTGGTACGCATCACGGGCAGGAAGGCAGTAGTCGCCAACCTGTTGCTGACCATGTTCGACAAGCGAGACTGGTGGAATGGCCGTCTGGGGCCGCCCAAGGACAGCGACATGGTGCCGCCCATTGCCCAAGGCCCTGCCAAGACGCCCGCGGCATCCGGCTTGCTCGGTCAATGGGACTTCGACGGCGAAGGCACGACCGCCCAGGACACATCCGGCCAAGGCAATGCCGGCGAACTGCACGGCATCCGCGTGACGGGGTCCTTCGGCAAAGCCGTCCGTTTTCCGTACCGCGCCCTCACCCGCGTTCCCGGCGGTCGCCTCTGTCCCACCAAGGCGCTGACTCTCTCGGCGTGGTTCATGTCCGACATGCCCAACTACACGATCAACCGCACGGCCATCCGCAAGGACTTGTCCTACGCGCTCCGCTTTGCGGACGGGAGACTGGGCTTCCTGCTCTGGCATCAGGGCCGGATCGCCGCCCTGTGTTCCCCGACCATCGACTGGAAGGATGGGGAATGGCACCATCTCTGCGGCACCTTCGATGGGCAGACCATGGTTCTGTATCTCGATGGCGAGCCCTGGTGCAAACGGGTGCTGGACGCTCCCATCCTGCTCGATGCCTATGCCGATCCGCTACACATCGGCGGCTGGAGAAACATGGCCCTGCGGGGCGTGCTCGACCGCGCGCAGGTCCACGGCGTGGCACTAACCGCAGCCGATGTCCGCGCGGAATTCACCGCAACCAAGGCCAGCCACGTGTCCAGTCGGGTCGATGCATCGACCTACGTTGCCTTCAAGGACCCCGCCAAGCCCATCGGGCTGCTCGATACGGGGGCGTTGCAGATCCACACCAAGGGAAGCGCCCAGGCATTGGTTCAGGATTGCGAGATCCACTGTGTGGGCCCCGGCATCGAGATCAGCCCGAACATCTTCACTCAGGCGCGCATGGATCCGGCCAATCCGAAGCCCATGGAGGCAAGCACAAGCGATGTGCTCGTGCAGCGTTGCACGGTCCGCGGCTACTATGGAGGCGAGCCGGATCGGTTGCCCTCAGCCGGGGCCAGCGGGCGCACGGTCGGGGTGGTCATCCACAACGGGAAACGCATTATCGTCGAACACTGCAGCTTCGCCAGCGCCAACCGGTATCACCGGCGGATTCTGAACCGGACCATGCTCTCGCTCAACACCGGCAATCGTTGGCTCTACTTCGCCCACAATGTAAGCAAGGATGTCGGAACGCACCGCTCGGTGACGGGGATGGATCGGAACCAAGGCGAGCAGTACCTCATCCACTACCGCTACGTGCCGGGCGGTCTGTTCCGCGTAGCCAGCTCGACCTCCACGCAGACCACCATCGATACCCGGACTCTCAGCATCCGCCAGGATGAGCCGGAGTATCAGTCGGCCAAGTTCCTGTGGAATCCCTTGGGTAGCGCAATCCCGGCCGAAGTGGGGAAGAACGGCCACTGGGTGCTGTTTGTCAGCCAAGGCCGGGGCGCGGGCCAGTACCGCCAGATCGCGGGACGCGAGGATGGGGAAGGCAGCGTTGCTCTGACCCTTGAGAAGCCCTGGCGGGTTGCCCCGGACGCGACCAGTCGTGTCCACCTCATCACCGCCCACCGGGACATGATCCTCTACGGCAACACGGTCGATGGTGGCCAGCAGGTGCTGACGGACAAGACGCACGGCGTCACCTTCTGGTATTGGACATTCGGCACAGTGGTGGCGGGCAATACCTTCCGAAACATGACGGCGGGAGTCGTCTACAACTCCCGCTACGCGGGTCCGTGCGGCTGGAATCTGGTGCGCAACAACACCATCGAGGGCATGTGGGGATTCACCGGCGACACCAGCGAGAAGGCGGCTCTCTACGTGGACCACTACCGCCCTCACAAGGCCTGGGCCGCTCCGGAGGATCGGGTCTGGTACTCGGTGGGCAACATCTGCCGGGGCAACCGGGGAAGCAACAGCGCTGTCGCCGCATTCCTCCACCGTCGCCCGGAGCCAGCGGTTCGCGAGTTGGTCAGCGGCCCGGAGACGGATTCCGGCATCGTGCTGAGCGTGATCGAGAACAACGCCTTCGCCGACGTCGAGCAGGGCATCGTCATCAGTGCTCCCACCAACTGCTGCCTGCTGCGCAACAACCAGGTCGGGACACGTGGCAGAGACACCCCGCCCATACAAGACGTCAGCCCAAAACTGACTGACTGCCTGATCGTGCCATAGGCAGCCTTGCCCCCCTTTCTGTGTGGGAAAGCAGCAATGGCACTTGGTCGATCCGGTTGACTGCCTATACTGGCTCTTGTTGTGTCGCCCTCTGAGCGTTGCGCACACGGTCAGGCGAACCCGGCGACAATCTTCTTGGGGAGACCGCACGCATGTCGATTGACACTCGCCCGATAGCCATGTTGATCTGCCTGATCCTCGCAATCCACGGCGTGGCCGGGTCCGCCCCGGCAGACCAGCATGTCGAACTGCAGGGCGACGTGGTGTTGTACCTGCCGTTCGAGGACTCGCTTCGGGCCAGTCTTCCCACGGCGGGCATTGGCCTCGCCCCTTCGCCCACTGCCAAGATGGAGACCGCCGGGGTCCTGGCCAAGCCAAGCTTCGGCCCAGGAGTGCGCGGCAAGGCAGTCTACATCGACAAGACCTTCGGCTCCTACGTGCACGAGGTCCTGCGCAAGAACGAGGTCGGCACGGTCATGTGCTGGGCAAAGCACGAGTGGACCGCTGCCACCGACGAATCGCACACCATGTTCCAGGTTGGCAAGAGACTGCCGACCATGGGGTCGCTCTTCCGGTACCGCGCCCAGCCGTACTGGCAATGGGTCGCCTGGTACCACCATATCGACCAGCGCCACACCTACGGCCCCACGGCTTCGCTTGCCGGGATTGCGGCGGGGG
>JABGQJ010000875.1 GCA_018648945.1 Victivallales bacterium | reverse complement strand
TCGAAGGCGGGACGGGCATTCGCCGAGGCCAGATCCAAGCGCACGATTTCCGTGTCGCCGCCGGGCTTCACTTGCCGATAGACCAACTCCCGTTCATCCGGCGACCATGCGACAGCCAATTTGACGCCCTCCACTTTTCCCCGGAACCGTTTGCCCAGCTTCGCCGCCCGGGCGTAGTCGGCCCTGCTCCCCTGCGCCCCGAGACCGGGAGCAAGACAACAGAGAGCAAGAGATACGGCAAGACACATGCGATTGGCCAAGACAAGAACTCCTGGTTGGTAGCCCAACGCTACGGGAAAACTCACAGGTTTCAACCTGCGGCCCCACCCACGCACCACAGCTGGTCTCATTCAGCGACAGTCAGGCGAGTAACGGTGAGGTGATCCAGGTCAACCGAGCCGGTTCTCTTCTCTTGCGAAGAAAAGCGCAGCTCAACTCCGGTGAGCTGCCCCGCTGCGCCCCGGACCGGGACACAATCCCCCAAGGCAAGGCGAACGGTCCGCCAATCCGCCGACGGGGCGACCGCCAGCGGCTGGCTGTGCGTCTCGGTGCCGTCCTTGTAGCGCAGCACGGCGGATAGCATCAGGTCGCCAGCGCCCTTGGTGCGCAGGGAAAGGACGGCATCGGGGGGGAGTCCGAGCGGTTCCACAGTCGTGCCGATGGTGAAGCTCCCGGCAGCGGCCAGCTCGTAGCCGAACTGCAGAGCCTTGTGCCGGTAGGCGCCCTTCCTGAGGGTGGAGACCTTGACCGTGGAGCCGCGACTGGTCTGCCGACGCCATGAATAGGGTTGCGAGAAACTGCTCAGCACGGTCTCCACGCCGGCCACCAGTACGCGTGGATCCCAACCATCCGTGCGGAAAGGCGGGGCCGGATGGCCTGCCTTGTTGTAAAGGACGCTCGGGGGGTTGTCCGCCCAGGCATAGCGCAATGCGACCGGTTGCAGGATTTCGTCGTGCCAGACGATCACCTGGTCTCCCTGCTGGCGAGCACGGGCCCATCTGAAGACGCGGTCCCTGCCCGCAATGGCAAAGGCCTGCGTCCCGTCCTTCAGGACCAGCCCTCCCGCCACATTCCGGAAACTCAGGAGAAGCTGGTTTCCCTGGCGCGTCATGCCGCCGAATGTGGGCCCGGAACAGACCACATCCTGCGCGTAAACCAGTCTTTGGGCAGTCTGGGCGAGGCGGCGAGCAGGCAGTAACTTGTCCACGGGATGGATGCTGTGGGCTTCGCCTGCGTCGATCAGCGAGACCAGCGCCGTCTTCGGCAACGCAAGCGACCGGGTCTGTGCTTCCCTGAGCATGGCCCATTCGCTGTATTCCGGCCCGGCCAGACGTTCTTTGAAGTTCGGGAGTTGCACCGTGATGAAGGGAGTGTCCTCGCCACGGGCCTCTCGCCAACCGCCAATCAGCTCCTGCAGCATGTCGCCGTAGAAACCACTATCGCCCTCGTTCGACTCCCCTTGATACCAGACGATCCCTGCCAGAGGGAGCCGGTTCAGCGGGTGGATCATGGCGTCGTATCTGTTGCCGAGCTGCCGCTCTGCCGCCAGCCGGGGGATGCGGTTCTCGGCCCGGCCAGGGATCAGCCACGGCTGGATCTTCGAGCCGCCTTTGGCCCCCTGAATGAAGCCGATGGTCACGCCAGGATGCAAGCGGCTCAGTTCCCGGGCAAAAAGGTAGCCCACGGCCGAACTGCCAGCCGCCTCGACCGGGGTGGCCTGTCGCCACGTGTGTTCGGCGCAGTGAGCCAAGTCTGCCAGGGGCTTTTTGGCGGTCATCAGGCGCAGCTTCATCAGCCGAACGTCGGGGAACTGCAGCGCTTCCCCGATCAGACGCACGGCGTCTTTGGCCATGGCCAGTGGCCACTGCATGTTCGACTGGCCGGAAACCAGCCACACTTCGCCGACCATGATATCGCTGGCGATGACCTCTTCCCCGCCAGCCGTCACCTCAAGAATGTGCGGACCACCGTAGCCCATGGCCGGGAACTCCACCTGCCACGCCCCGTCCACAGCCTGAGTCTTGGCTTTCTTGCCAGCGAATTCGACCTGGACTTCCGTTCCAGTCTCCGCGAAGCCCCAGACTGGCACGTTCGCCCCCTTCTGCAAAACCATGTGATCGGTGAGGATCCGCGCCAACCGCAGCTTGCCAGCGGGTTCCGGCTCGTAGATCGTGATGCTCTCCACCTGTACCCGCCCGGAGCCGGCAACCATCGGGTGGATATCCAGAGCCAGGGATCTTGCCTTGACAATCCTCTTGGGGCTCCAGCCGGCCTTGAACTGGTCGCCGTAGAGGAGCAAGTCGTGCCAATCGCCGTCCCGTACGAGACCCACGCGCCACGCCCGGAACGCGACTCGCTTGTCATCGGCAAGAGTGACCGTCAGATGCGCCGGGCCGCCCTTCCCCCGAAACCGGACCTTGACCAAGAAGTTCTGCGGGAGCGTCAGTTGCAGCTCCCGGCGGCACACCGCCCACCCCTTGTCCTCCTTGAAGGAGAAGTCCATCACCAACCCCTTGCTCCCGTCCTCGGCCCGATCCGAGAAGGTCAGCGACGCATTCGGAGAACTGCGCTTCTCCCAGACCCCAAGGTCCGAGAACGCCTCTCGGTGGATCACCCTCGGTCCGGCTGCCGCGGGCCAGGGCCACATTGAGCCAACCGCGACGAGCAGAACAAGCAGAATTCTGGAAGCCATCGGAGATCTCCTAGGAAACCAAGGCAAGTGGGTTCATCGCCGCCCGCGACCAATGCCGGCCTGCCTACCAGCGTGGCTTGCGGGGATGGGGGCAACGGGCGGCGGCGAGTCGGGCACGGATATCGACCAGACAGCCACAGTGCATGCAGGTGGTGCCGTAGCGCAAATCCGGGCAGGCTCGGCAGAGGGCGAGGCGGCTGGCCACGGTCGGCTCGTCGGCAGTGGGCTGGGGGTAGGTCGCGAGATACTCGGCCAGAAGCTTCTGGATCGATTCGGGAGCCACCCGCACGGTGGCTCTGCAGCCCTTGCACGTCTCAGTGGGCATCGCACCCCCCTGAGACGATCTCGGCCAGGGCGTGGTTGGCTTCGCGGCAGGCGGCGTAGAGGCCGGCGAACACGGGTT
>JABGQJ010000874.1 GCA_018648945.1 Victivallales bacterium | reverse complement strand
CCGTTCGTCCGCACGAGCGCCATGTAGGCGACGCTGATGACGTGCCCGCGGGGGTCTCGCCCCGGCGTACCAAACGTCTTCAACTGCTCGATATAGGTCGGGTTGGCGTGCGTTTCCTCGATCGTCTCGCGACGAGCCGCCACCTCCAGGTCTTCGTGATGGTGCTCCACGGCCACACCGTCCAATGGAGGGTTCTCATGGATCAGACGCAAGGTCTCCCCTGCCAGAGGGAGCGCGCAACGTCTCAGCCTGGTCTCCTTGGTCTCGCCGAACGTCCTGGTATCGAGTTTCCCCTGCCCCATGTCTCCGAAAGCACCGTTGAAGAAGAGCACAGGAATCTCGCCCAGCGCGTCCCGCAGCAGGGATCTGGCCAGTCCTGGGTAGTCCGCCGAATAGAAATCCGCTCCGTAGAATGTGCAGGGATGCGAAGTGTTCTGATGCAGGATAGCCGTGATGCAGCTGTCCCCATCGACCGCGTATAGCACGAACTGCTCGTCATCCTCCGGCCCTTCGTTGCCGGTGAAGCCTGGTTGCCCACATCCGCCACCCATCTTGTGGCTGCCATCGCGCCAACAGGTCCGTCGGTTGTAGCCAATCTTCGCCCGTCCCTTGCCCACGCCCACTCGTGATGGCGTCAGCGACTCCATGGTCCTGGCCGCCAGTTCCGCCAGCTTGTCTTTGAGCCTGTCGAGATAGGCGGTGTCAACGGGCTTCAGGTAATTGGAGGGGATGACGGACGGTCCGCCCGTGTGGGTCGCGCCAATGATGATGGACCTCGGGTCCAGGCCCGAAGCGGCGGCCATCGCCTCCCTTGCACCAGCCGTGAAATCGGGTTCCAGGCCGCCCAAGTCGCAGCTCACGAACATCACCTCGGCCCCGCCGTCAACCAGGCACAACGCGCCGGCCTCCAACTCGTCGCGGACATACTTGGCCTTGCCCCCCACGGTCGCGCCCTGGATGTCCGTTCCCAGTTCGTTGGTAATGACCGTCGATCCGCTTCCGACTTTGATCATGTCTGGAGTTCTCTCGGGTTGGCTTGCCAGGATTCGGTAGCCGATCCCATCGACCCTTGGGCCGGTGAGTGTCCGGCTCGATCAACAATGGGGCATGCACGTACTTCCAGTGGAGACTATAGGCAGAACCACCTGGAACTCCAGCTCCCCCAACTCCACCCTTGCCGGCCGCGGCAGTCGGCACTACTCCGCATGCCTCCGACGCGAGCCAAACTGCGGCTATAGTGAGGCCAACACGTTGAACGCTTTGCGATGCCCGGTGCAGAACTGGCGCAGGATTGGGACCAAAGACCATATGAGACACCACATCCTCCTCATTGCCATCCTGGTCGGAGCACTTCCCACCGTGTCTGCCCCCAAGCCGACCACGGTGTCGATAGAGGACGGCTGGTTTGTGGTCAATGGCGAGCGGTTCTTCGTCAAGGGTATCGGCTACGAGCTGCATGGTGGGCCGGGGCAGTCCCCACGGGAGCGGACCTTCGACCCCGAGACCATGGAGTACGACATGACGTTGCTGAAGCAGGGGGGATTCAACACGGTACGGGCATGGAACGCCTACAGCGACCAGGAGCTGGAACTGCTCAGACGACATGGCATGATGGTGATTCAGGGCTCGTGGTTCGACGTGGGCCTTTACATGCGCGACGAGGCCTATGCGAAGCGCTCCCGCGAGGCGCTGGCCAAGGTCGTGCGGGCAGGGAAGCGGTTCGACCACATCCTCTTCTACACGATCATGAACGAGCCCCACGCCGACACCATCATCAAGGCGGGGCTCGACGCCTACTACCAGGCCTGCCGGGAAATGAAGGCCGTGGCCAAGCAGGAAGATCCCGACTGCCTGGTCGCCTATTCACACTGCTCCCGCAATGAGTTCCTGGACGAGTCCATGTGGGACTTGGTCTTCTTCAACGACTACATGTACGCGCCCAACACGGTCAGCACGTCCCTCAAGTACCGGGGGCATGTGGAATGGCTGCGGCGGATGCACGCAAGCAGAAAGCCCTTCGTGCTCGGCGAGTTCGGCCTGGCGGTCTCCAAGAAGGGCCCTGGGAAGATGGGCTATGGCGGCAACACGCTGGCGGAACAACGCGACGGCGATCTACACATGTACCAGGCGATGATCGACGCCGGTGCCCAGGGCGGATGCCTGTTCATGTGGAAGGATGGCTGGTGGAAGCACGGCAACAGAATGATCCACGACGACCATGCCGAAGAATGGTTCGGCGTGCTCGGCATCGACACGTTGGAGTCCGATCCGCGCGGTACACCCCGCCCGGTCTACCACGCGTTCAGGAAGTACAACCAGCTCATCCTCACCGAGCCCCGGCAGATGGTGGTCTATCCCGGCCCCGTGCCGGTGGATGCCTTCGTGACCGAGAACGTGAAGAGCGTGCGCTGCCGGTTGGATGGCGGTCCATGGATCGAGCTGGAAACGAGCAGTACCTCGTGGCGGCAGACGAGCCTGTCGAAGTTGGCGAAGGGACGACATACGGTGGAGGTGGAAGCCCGTCTGGGGCTCGACGATATCAAGGAGATCCGGCGCTCCGTCGAAATCGTCGTGGGCGACCCCGAACGCGCCCTGCCGAAACTGACCCTGACGACCAACAAGGCGGCCTACACCTATGGCGACACCGTTGCCGTGCAGGTGCGGGTGACAAAGGGCGACGGCGCTCCCGTGCCCGACCTCACCCTCGTTGGCACCTACCAGAATCACTACAATGGCGAGGCGCCCACCTTCAAGGGGAAGACCGACGCCAAGGGCAGCTTCAGGACCTCGTTCCCGGTGTTCGCCAAGCCCACGTTCATTACCCTCGCCTTCGGGGCCGATACGGAGACCCATGGCGTGGCACACCGATTGAGCGACGCCACCATCATTGAGGTCACGGGGTTGCCGGAAGCGGAGATCGAGAAGGCTGTGCAAGGGGAGGGACGTCTCGTTGCCGGGTTCGAATATGGGACCAAGGCAGAGCTGGCCCGAACCTTGGGTCGCGTCCTTGGCGGCGCTGCCAGCTACGCCGTCGAGCGAGAGACGGAGAATGTAAAGCAGGGAGCGGCGGCGCTGGCGCTACGGTTCAGACCGAAGG
>JABGQJ010000873.1 GCA_018648945.1 Victivallales bacterium | reverse complement strand
CAGAGCGCCAAGCATGGCGGCGCTCTGCAACACTCCCGGATGCCGCAGCCTGGATGCTGGGCTCACCGACTCCTCAAAGACGTTTCTGCCGTAGGCATTTGGCGGGGCGTGGAACAGCGCCGCCGCCGGGATGGGCTGCTTGGGGATGCCAGGGCCAGTCCAGCACAGAGAGAACTCCCCGGTTTCGCGGTTGTGCCCGAACTGGTAGCTGAGACGATGGAGCCCGGCCTCCAGAGCGATGTCGGCATGGAATTCCTCGTCCCGCTCGAAGTTGGGTGCATTGAGCACGGCGAGTCCCCCGATAGACAACTTGGCCCCACCCGCCTGGCGGCTGTAGAAGCGATAGGTGCCGGTGCGCGGCGCCTTGAGGAAGCCACTGAAGGCCATGGTTTGGTTGCGCCCGAGATTCCTGAAGTCCGAGATGGTCTCAGCCGAGCCTTCGTCCATCTGCTTGAGCTCACGCAACGGTTTCAGGTCCGCCCGCTCCCGGTAGCGCTTCCAGGCAATCCCGGGTCGCAGTGTCGCCGGGTTCACGTTGGCCGTCGGGCGGCGAGTGACGAACCGAGCGACTTCCGTCCGGGGCTCCATCACCCCGCCTGGGTTGTCCGCGGTCAGGAGCACTCTGGCATCGCGGTTGACTGGGAGTTCCACGCGCCCTCGTCCCTGGGCCGTCAGCTCCCCGCTCACCGTGACTGTGGCTGGGCGATCCGTCTCAACGACCAATGTCTCACCCCCGTGGAGAGTGACAAAGTCGTTGGTGTCGTAGGCATCGTACCTCGGGCGAGCGGGCGCCCAACGAAGTCTCGGCACGGTGGTCGCGGCAGCAATCACCTTGAGTCGGCAGCCAGCCGCTTTGCGGCGGGGGTAGAAGATCTCCTCCCACCTCCCGTCGCCGTTCTGGACCACGCCGGCATCCTGGCGAATGGTCACCCAGCGGCGGTCGCCGTCGGTCAGCACTTCGGCGATCTCAGATGAGAGAGTGAACAGCAAGTCGCCGCCCTCATTCACGAACTCCAGCATGACCATCTCGTTGGCCAGCGAGCTTCCCACGGGGAGCGGCGCGTCGGTGAGGTAGGCATCGCGAGGCGCGCCATTCTCCATGCGCTTGACCCGCTCCACGCTGCCCGTCCACACCGCCTGTGGGGCGGTGAGCGTGCGTCCGTTGCAGGATGCTCGGGTTCCGCCGACCAACCAGAGATCGCAGGCGTCGCCTTGGGCAACTGCGGCGGCGAACAGGCCATCGGCAGTCAACGGACCGCAGGTGAGGGGACCTGCCCCCTCCAAGGCAATGGCGTAATGGTCCTGCCGGTCACCAACATCCACGGTGATGGCGAGGGCGCCATTGGCCGTGGTTGAGTGGGTGACGGAGCGGACCACACTCCTGCCATCCAGGATCTCGTGAACAAGGACGTAGACTGAACGCAGACCCGCCGCCCCCTCTCGGCGCAGAATCAGCTTGGGCACCGTCCTTGCGGTGGGCATCTGGCTGCGCTTGTTGGGCTTGTACGCGTGAGCAGTGGCGAAGCGGAAGTTGATGGCGTCGCCGAGGATCAGCTGGGTCGTCGGGTCAGTCTGGAAGTGAGTGCGCGTACCGCGTGTCGGCTGGTCGGCAAAGCGGAAGTCAACATGGCCGGACTGGGCCATGGCGGCAGACCTGAGATTGCTGAATCCGGCCCAGCCCTTGACCGCTTCGGGGTTCTCGGGAGGCGGCTGTGGGTGCTCTGCCAGCGTCAAATTCGTGCTGCCGGTCTGTGGGTGCTCCTTCTCTGCCGAGCCTTGCAGGAAGTACTCATGCTTGCTGCCGCCCTGGACCTCGAAGATGTCCAGGACATAGGCATGGTCGAGATCGACCGTGTTGTGCACCAACGTGCGGCGGTAGCGGTCGCAGCCTTCCCTGTAGGCGGCCATCTTCGCTTCGACACGGGTGATGGCGAGGCCGGGTAGATTCGGCGTGAACAGCTCCAGCGAGCCCGCCGGCTCGATGCGGCGACCATTGTCCTTGCCGTCGATGGCGACGGTGTTGTGGGCGGAGGTCATGCGGGCATCCCAAATGCCTCCCACATCGGAGAACAGTTCCCGGCCATTGGCGAAGAGCAGCAGGTTCTGGACATCCTCGTGGGAATGGGAGTGAGTGCCACCGTTCCAGCTGAGAATCGCCTGAGCTTGGTTGTCGTCCCGGAGCGTGCCATCGCCCAAAACCGTGAGGCCGAATCCGGGGGCGATGCGATTGACAGATCGCTGCAATGGAAAGGGCATGGAGCCCTGCTTGCCCCGACTGGAGTCGCCGATGGGATAGCTGGAGCCGTCGGGGAAATGCATCATGGTGATGCCCCAGAACTGGCGGCGCTTGGCGGGTCGCTCGCGCGGGTCGAAGCCCACCAGGCTCACCCCGTGTTCGTCGCGGTAGCCAGGGGGATCGTCGTAGCGCCCCAGTGCCTCGTAGGTGGGTCGACCATGGCCGATCCAGGTGCTGTGATAGCCGGGGCCTTCATGGGTGACCATGTCATGGTGGCTTTCGTAGTGGTAGAAGACCAGCGAGCACCAGTCGCGGGCGAACCGGGCATACTGCGGCCGGCCGCAGACCATGGCCACTTTGGTCAGATCGGAGATATGCAGAGGCAGGTTGTTCTGGATCTGCGCTTCCCACGGGTAGGAGAGCAGGTACTGGGCGTGCTCGTCGAAGATGCCATTCTCGATCCAGAAGCGCAGCGAGTGCGTGCCGTCCGGGCTGCGGGCGTTGTCGAAGTGGGTACTCTTGTAGACCAGATCATAGGCCCGATACAGCTCTGTCGGCATGCTGCGGAACCACCAACTGGTGTATGGCCCGCGCCCTTCTTCCCAGGAGTAGGGATCACGCTTGGTGTGCTTGACGCCATTGCGCATGTATGGACCGCCAGTGGACAGGTAACCCCGCCGTTGACGCGGCACACCCCAGCCCTCGGCCCCGTAGGTGAGCCAATGGGGCATCGACTCGGCGTACCCTCGGAAGATCGCCAGCGCGGCGGCGGCCATGTCCTCGTTGCCCGTCTCTCGGTACGCGTAGCCGAGGTGGATCAACGACCGTCGGCAGAACGCATCCTTCAGGGTGTCCAGCAGCGCGCC
>JABGQJ010000872.1 GCA_018648945.1 Victivallales bacterium | reverse complement strand
GACCAACACGTACACGTCGCCGGATTCGTCGAAGCGGACGCAGGTTTCGTTGAGCTGCCCCTTGTTGGAGATGTTCACGCGGTCGAACCCCAGTTCGCTCTTCGCGTAGGGAGCGATCAGCTTCTGCATCAGGTCGATAGTCTGCCATTGCCCATTGCCATCACAGGTCTGCAGCATGTAGCCTGCCGCCAGGATCCACGGTTTGCCCGAGGGAGCGACGCTCACCATGCCCGGCACGAAACGCGGGAAATAGCCGCGAACCGCACGTTCCGTCTGGAAGTAGGGCTTGTAGATGAACTCGGTCTTCAGGGGCTCCGCCCCGCGCAGCTCGGCGGCAGCGTGGTTGAGCCAGTAGTCATCGTACAGGGGGCCGTTGCTCGACACCTCGACCCCGGCCACTTCCCGAGCCGTGGGCAGCGGCACCAACCCCGTCGGTCCCTTCGCGGAGCCAAGCCGAACATCCCCCAACCACAGGTCGGTCTCCGGGTGGGGCTGCCAATGGTACACCTTGGTGAACAGATACAGCCCGGTCACCTGATCCCAGCCGAGCGGCTCCCCCATTGGGGAGAAGTCCGCCAGTGGCAGCACCAGCCGCCGCCGTCCCACCCAATCCACCCGGATCGCCGCCACCCAGAAATCCTTGGCATGGGTCTTGGGATTGTCGCACAGCACGCCAACCAGAATGCGCTCCCGCGTCGCCTTGGCGGAATTCATCTCCCAGAGCAAGGCCTCCTTGCCCCGCCAGTCCTTGAAGACATCCGTTGTGTGAACGGTCGGGAAACGCGGGTGATCCACCCACCGTCCCGCCTTCACCCCGCCTGCCAATTCCGCAAACGGGATCGTCCGTGTCGACCACAGATCCTCCTCTGGGAACAGGTCCGTCAGCGGCGGTGCCGTCCGCCACGTCATGGCTCCACCACACGCGAAACCGACCAGAAGAAGCGATACTGAGAGAGCACGTGGGAGCATCGTGAACCACACCAGTAAGGGTTGAGGATGGGAGTAGTGGACTGTACCGCCCACTTCCCGTCAACGCCAGCACATGTTCCCTTGCGTCCCCCGCCCAACGGGGATAGGGTCTGCCATAGCTGCACCCAACCGCATACCTGGGAACACAAGACCATATGAGAATCTCTCGCTCTTGGCTGCTTGCTGCCGCTGTCCTTTCCGGGGCCTGCGCTTCTGCGCAAAGGAGCGGCCTGCAGGCGGAGGTCTTCGAGGGGCGGTTCGCCACCGTGCTGGATCTCGCGGATCGGGAACCCAAGCGAGTGACCGACGTGGACCGCGTAGGGATTCCAGAGGGCGTGCCCCATGATTTCTTCGGTCTCATCCTCCACGGCGCGCTCCGCGTGGAGAAGGCCGGTATGCACACCTTCCATCTGGCCTCCGACGACGGCTCACGGCTCTACGTGGGGAAGAAGTTGGTGATCAACAACGACTACGCCCACTCTCGTCAGGAAATGTCCGTTTCGGTCGAGCTTGGGCTGGGCTGGCAACCGATTCTGGTCGCCTTCTTCGAGGGTGTCGGCGACGCTCGTCTAGACCTCCAGTGGGCCGGCCCCGGGTTTGCTCGCCAGCCCATCGCCCCCGAGAGTCTGCGCCAGCGCGAGAAGGTGGTGGAATGGCCGCGCGGCCGCCGCGCCGTCTCGTGGCTGTTCCAGGGCAAGCCCGGCGAGCCATTGGCCGCCATTTTCGCATCCCAACGGGCCTTCTCACCTGGGGAACTCCGTTTCCGAGCTGTCAGTGCCGACCGCCCCGGCGAGCCCGTGCCGGGCACCATCGCCTGCCTGTCCGAAGCGGACCAACGGCAGGACGCCCCCCTGGCCGCATGCACATTCCCCATCTCGGCCGGTACCAAGGCGTTCCGTCTTGACTTTCCCAAACTCCCCGGTGAGTTTCTCCGGGTCGATGCCCTCGGCCCCGATGTACTCACCCCGGACGACCTCCGCAGCAACGCCCTCCTCCAGATTGTCGTGGACGCCCGCGATGCACCCGAGCTTCTTCCGGTTGGGCGCCAGATGGTCACCACCCTTGGCAAGAACTACGGGTCAATGGCCAAGCTCCTGGCTGGTCCCAAGTCCAACCCTCCTCGGGTGGTACGGCTCACCTTCCGACCGGGCATCAAGGTGCCTGCCTTCGCCACCGGCTACGGGATCACCCTCAGCCGCGAGTGGTTCACCAAACACCCGCGCGATGTCGGCGTGGTCGTGCACGAAGTCGCCCACCTGCTGCAACGCTACCCAACCGGCAAGCCCTCCTGGCTGATCGAGGGGATCGCCGACTACGTACGCCACCAAGCCCACCTCAACGACGGCTGGCGCGTGCCCACCAAACCACGCCCCAACTGGAAATACACGCAAGGCTACGGCGTCACCACCGGCTTCCTGCTCTATGTGGAGCGCCACCACGCCAAGACCATCGTCCCCACCATGAACCAGGCCCTGCGCGCCAAGGCATACCGCCCGGAGCTCTGGAAGGAACTCACCGGCAAAACCGTCGATGAACTCTGGCAAGAGTACCTGAAAACAGCCAAGTGACCGTTCGCACGCTCTGCCAGCCCACCCATGGCAACCCGCACAGCGACAATCCCTCAATCACCTGAGGCAGAACGATGAATAGCCATTCTCCTGCGTTCACAGTGCGACTCCTGATCTTGACCGCGGTCGCCAGTACGCTCGTAACCGCAGCGCCAGAGATCCCGCGCATCGACTGCGTCGTGCCGGCGGCGGTGCAGCCGCACAACAACGATCCGGCAACGATCTGGTACGACGACTTCAATGGTGCGCCGAAGCCATACGCCGAGGGCAAGAGTCCTCTGGACGACACCGTGTCTTTCGGGGGACCGGGCAAGTCGATGTTGTGCCTGTACGAGAAGGGCTCGCAGGGCAAGGGCGGCCGCAAGGTGTTCTTCGGCGACTCCCCAACCTACGTCAACAGGACCGTCCGGCGTGGGAAGCAGTTCGAGGAGATCTACTGGCGGATCTACGTCAAACACCAGTACGGCTGGACCGGATCGCCGGCCAAGATGTCCCGCGCCACAAGCCTCGCCAGCTCCAAGTGGACCCAGGCGATGATTGCCCACGTGTGGAGCAGCCGCAACGCG
>JABGQJ010000871.1 GCA_018648945.1 Victivallales bacterium | reverse complement strand
AATGGGTTTGGGACGGCCCTCGGGCGTACCGTCGGGCCAGAACATGCCGAAGCGCCGCTGCCGTAGGTTCTCGGGCTCTGGCTCCTTGCGCCGCCAGGTGGCAAACCGCCATTGGTAGGCAGGCGTGGAATCGCACAGCTGCCACTTCATCGCGCCGTCGTAGTCGTTGGCCAGGGCGTAGAGCCAATGAGTGATCTCCCCCACTGCCTGGGTGTGGATATCGAGGTACTTGCCGTTGATAAGATCACCCGAGGAGTAGCCGAACTCGCCAAGGGAAACGGGCCGATCCGGCCAGATGTGCCGCAAACGGTCGAGGGTGGTGTGATTGCGCTTTACATGCACCAGGCTCTCGGGCGCCTCGTAGACGTGATGGGAAACGAAGTCCAGAACTTGATTCGCGGGGAGGCAGTCGAAGATGGTGTTGTAGCCAACCGTGATCGCGTGACTCTTGTCCTCGGAACGAATGGCTTCGACCAGCCAGCCGATCCACGTTCCCATGGTCGCGTTCACGTTCTCGTAGGTTTGGCGCAGACGTGGGTCCTCTGGCACGGGCAACCGACCCTTCAGGCCGGGAAAGGTGCTGCTCCAGTTGCCTTCGCAGACCTTGAGCGACTGGAAGTAGTCGCCCCAGCCTCCCTTCGGGACCGGGAATCGCTTGGCCAGAGTCGTGCCATCGAACGGCGACCGTTCAATCTCCCAGTGGTAGGGCTCATTCTGGAGGTCGTAGCCGAGAATGACGGTCTCATCCTTGAGGAGCCGCCCCAGCCGTTTGGCTTCCGCCTGCATGGCGTCCTTGCCGTCTTTCAGGTAGCTGTGTTTGCCAAGGCCCACCCCTGCCAGCACGTAGATCCGGTGGCGGCGGCACAGCTCCAGAAAGGTCTGTAGACGGTGTGATTGGGCGGCGAGGGCAAAGCGGTTGAAGCCATGGATGCGGATGGAGTTGATCCCCGCCCGCTCCATGCGGGCGAAGTCGCGTTCCAGGCGGCGCACATCCCACTGCGGGCCGCCGCCATAGAAAGTGTCGAAGGAACTCCAGAAGTTCACCCCGATCATGAAAAAGCGGCGGCCATCTGGGTAGACGAAGTGCTTGTCCTTGATGCGCAATGGAGGGGGCTGGGGCGACCTCAATTCAAGCCTATCGGTGTTCGTGGCGACATCTTCTTGGCGGGCCCGTTCGACCCACTTGCCGGAGTTGAACCCACGCAGAAGCCCGACGAGCGAGGCAATGGCTTGCTCATTCTCGTAGAAGGACGGAGCTTCCACCCCGAACAAACCCCATTGCGAGCCAGCGTATTCTCCCGCGTGGTGGATGAGCATCCCGGCTGCCCAGCCTTGCACTCGTCCGTGGTCGTCCTCCGCAGCCAGCAAGGGCACAAAGGTGGACTCGTGCGGCAGAGCGAAGCCCACGGCGGAAAGCCCGCCCACCGGGCCGTCGATCCGGACCGGTGTCTGGAGCCAGTCCTGCCCAGCATGGGTTCGAACCCGGGGTGCCCCGTCGAAGCGGTACACATCGTAGTCGTTGAAGGCACCACGGAAGGCAAGCGCCCGATCAGCCACGGCCAGTTCAGGCGGGGCTGCCACCGTGCCGACTTCGTCGATCCAGAACGTGTGGGACGCCCCGACCGCAGGCGTTCGGTCCTTGGCCAAACCAACGGTGAGCTTGGCCCCCTCGCCCATCTTGAGGCCGTCCATCTTGCCACCACGACCCGGGGCCGCGCCGTCCGCTTTGAACAGGAACGTCGTCGCCGGCAAGACCTGGAAGCGCCACTCCGGGGTGACATCCACCGCTCGGCTCCAACGCGTGCCATCCTTCTCGGTCATCTCGACGAAGAACTGCTTTGTATCGGGGTCTGCCTTGAGCCAGAGACAGATGGCATTGTGACCCTTCGGGATCTCGCTCTGGAGCGCCGCACCCCAGACGTCGTACCAAGTCACATCCTTGAGATCCAGCCGCAATGCCTTGCCCGTCTTCCCCGGAACAGTCTGAATCCGGCTGGTGGCAGCCTTGTTGCTGGCGCCGTGCTGCCACTGGCCCAAGTCGCTGTTCTCGAAGCCGAACAACGCGTTGCGCGCAGTGGTGGAGGCAGCCAGCGTCTGCGCATATTGCACCGAGGTCTGCCACTGGTCTCCTGTGCGGAAGATCGAGTGGCGAAACGCGTGCCCACCCATGAGGACAAGATCCCCGCCACCGCGCAGAAAGGCCATGAGATTCCCGAAGGCTGCCGCTGGGAAGTGGGTGCTGTTGGTCAACACCAGAGTCCCCACTCGCTCCGGGGTCAACACTGCGGCATCGGCCATCTCTGCGCAAGAGATCGTGCTGACTGGTAGGTCGGCATTGCGCAGATGCTCGACAAGCTTCCGCACGTGCCCGGTATCGATCCCTGGCATGCGGTCGCTTAGCACGCGGACGTCCCTTGCTCTGTTCACGGCGCGCTTCTGCTGCGCGTGGCAGCAACCCGTAGTGGCCAGCACAGAGATACCAGTCATCACCATCCTCAGTCGCAGTCTTCGGGTCATCGTGAATTCCTGTTGGTAACGCTGGCCAGCCTGATCTGCTCATGCACATCGTCACGAAAGCCACTAGCGTGCGCAAGACCAGTGGGGTGCACACATGAGCCGGACACAGGCGTATCGGGATACGTCAAGTTCGGCGTTGGGGGCAAGCCGCTGGAATTGCGTGCGATGGAGGGTTGCAGTAGATGGCTCATGAGTAAATCAGGCTAGCAGCAGAGCTCATTTTGCAGGCGACCGCGTGACTGGCTGGCAGTGCCATCGGCGGTCGGCCATTCTCATTTCTCTTTCTGGGGTGGCTCTGCCACCCTCGCGCCGGTTACCGCGAGAGCGTGAATGCGGAACGCGAAACTGTCGCCAGCGGGGTCCTTCTCTTCGGTCATCTCGATCCGGACCGTATGCTTGCCGAATTCCAGGCCAACGGCCAAGTCCTTGGTGACCACCAGATTGTTCCATTGCTTGCCATGCCAGCCCTTCTGCTTCTGCCACGGGCCATCGTCGATGCGCAAACGGGCGACCCCCATGTGGGCCTTGGGCACGCACAGAACGGCGAGCAACCCCGTTCCCTCGAACTCGAACTCCACCGCCGCCGCC
>JABGQJ010000870.1 GCA_018648945.1 Victivallales bacterium | reverse complement strand
CTCCGATGAACTCTCCTCCACCGGCGACATCGAGCGCATCCGCATCGTCGGCGACATCGTCGATGCCTACAACCAACGCGTCTCGGGATAGCCGCACCACGAAGGCACGAGAGACACGAAGGGAGGCGGGAAAAAGGGAGGGACAGAGTGACCGGGAGAAGAGGCCAAGGGAGGTGTTTCTGTCCCTCGTCCTCTCTCCAATCCAGCCTGTCCTCCCCTCTTCCTTCGTGCCCTTCGTGCCTTCGTGGTGAATCCTCTGCGCGGTGCCTATTGGGCGGGCGCCTCGGTAAGCTGAACATCATCGAACCAGACCGATCCGGCCCCATCCATCACGTTCAGATACACGCCAGCACGGTCGCCGGCGGCTTCGTAGCCCTCCACTGTCAGCTTCCGCCAGACGCCATTGGTGTTCAACAGGCTGCCGGCGCGCGTCTTCTTCTCCTTGTCGCCGGTGAAGAAGATCCTGATCCTGCCGGCAAATGCCGGATCGGTGCGAGCCCAGAGCACAAGCGTGTACCTGCGCCCCTTTTCGACCGGTACTTGCTGATGCCAGCGGCCCCAGATCCCCTTCGCCGTGGCGTTGTCGCCGAGCTCAGCCACCACACGTGCGCTTGCCCGCCCTGAACGGCATTGGGTCCGATCGATCGAGAATGCATAGGCACCACGCACCACGTGCCGTTTCCAGCCGGCCTCGCCCTTCTCGAAGCCGCCATTCTCCAGCCGGTTTGCCGCCTCCGTAGCCGCAGGATCGGAGACCAACAGCCAGACTGGTTTCCAGATGCCCCCGGCCCCGGCGTCGTCCTGCACACGGACGGCCAGGCGATTCACCGCACCCACCTTCACCCCCCGGCTGATATCGATCTCGAACGCTTCCTGCCAGGAATCCTGGTTGCCACGGTAAGGGAACTCACGATCCAACACGCGTTCCCCATTGAGCCAGACCGTGCAGGCTTCGTCGACCGCCCCGAAGAGCAGACTGATCCGTTTGCCTGCATCATCCGCCTTCACCTGGAAGCTGGTGCGGTACCAGGCCAAGCCGTCGTAGCCTTGGCCATCGTGTGCCACCGCCCACGCCTTGCCGAGGTCCTGGTCTTCCCAGGTCCCCTCGGTGCCGATCTTGGACCATGCAGAATCATCGAACTCAGACTTGTGCCACCCCAGCTTCTCCCCGACCCCATCTGGATCCCAAGCAAACTGCCAAGGGTCCGAGAGGCGCTCGCCTGGGGCCTGGGCCATCAGGCGGACCAACGTCCGGTCCCAGTGCCGGAGTTCCCATTTGTAGAGCCAGTTCATGTTCACCACCCGCAGCGGCTCCATCCCTGCCCGATGGCTGTCCAGGGTGCCCAGTGCATCCGCGAACGGTTTCAGCTTGCCGTCCCGGCGATAGCTCTGGTAGGCCCCCTGCGTGGCCAAGGTCAGTTCCACACCCAGCAGGCCTTGTCGTAGCACATCCACTCGCTTGGCACAAAGAGGCATCGCTGCCGAAGCTGCTTCGGCCTGGGTCAGCAGCGCGCCGGCTTTGGCGAGCACCTCGGGGGTGAAGAAGGCCGGGGCCAGCATGTAGAAGTCCGCGTACAGGGCAGAGCCATTGCCCTTCAGAGCATGGGGTTTGGCTGCCGCATCGAGTTGCTCTGTCGTGATGCCGTCCGACAGCTTCTCCCAGAACGCGAAGTACTCCTTGACAGCTGGCGCTGCCGGACCAAACGCAGCGTAGAACTCGTCGAACACCTGGTGTACTGGCGTCCCCGGACGGTTGCTCAGCCGGGCAACCACGTAGTGGTTCAACCCCTGCGTCGCGTACTGGCCAGGCAAGGCGTCGTAGTCGGTCGACATCATACCGTGGGTCCAGGCGAAGTTGAACTCCTCTCCGAATCGGCGGGCGTAGAAGATCGGGAGATTGTGCCCACAGTCCAAGTAGTTTGGGCGAAGCATCATGCTGCATCCCGCCTTGGCCCAACCCAGCCAGTCCTCGCGTGCCTTGGCCACGCTCTCATCGGTCCAAGGGAAGAGGAAGCCAGGCACGAACGAGTTGAGCATCTGCCGGTTCATTTTCGCGACCAAGGGAGGGCGCACATAGTTGGCGTAGCCATGGAAGAGCACGATGGCATTGGGATCGCGCTTGCGCGCTTCCTCCTGCACGGCCAGCCAGAAGCGACAGTAGCGGTCAGTGAGCGAGCCAAGCGGCTTGGCCCAGGCCTTGTCGCCTGCCGCGAAGGCCTTCTTGCTCGCCTCCACCCGTTGCTCGAAGGGCACGTCGGACGCGGGGTCCGGCACATCCCAGGCCAGGCACTTCTCGCACAGGCACTTGCCAGGCGTATCGTTCTCCGAGGCGTCCACATAGAGGCGCCCGGGGTTTACCGGCTTGGCCGCGAATCGCTCGACCACCTCGCGATGCAGATCGGGGTTCGAGACACACATGGCGACCAATCTGGGACTCCCCCCCCAGTGAAGCGGGTCGGAGCGTCGCGTGCCATCGGGGAGCTGATTGAAGTATTCCGGGTGCGATGCCCCGTATTTGTCCCAGTAATAGGCAAAGGAATGGCGCACATCCAGATTGCGGCCGAGAGCGAACCGGTGGCGTCGCAGCCAGCGCGCCTGGTCGTTGATGAAGCGACTGCGCTCGGCCGGATCTGCCCAACCCTCCACGCCGCCGCCGGGCCCATCACGCCAGCGGGTATGGACCATGGCAGGGCGCCCCACCTGGTCCCAGCGCTCGACCTGGATGGTCTCCCGACGCGGCACGATCTCCCCCGTAGCCCCCGGCCAGATCCAGCGGGCCGCGAGGTGCTGCTCAAGAAACTCATAGACGGCAAACAGCGTGCCGACCCGCGTTCGGTTGTTGTGCAGAATCCAGAAGGGCTGGCCATCCGTGTCATCGCCCAGCAGGAAAAGGCGGTTCCCGACCAGCTTGATCACAAAGGCATTCGGCTCGTCCTCCGAGACCAAGAGCCCAAGTTCAGACGCGGCGGACGTGGGACCGATGTAGATGCCCTCTTCCCCGCCTGGAATGGCCTCCTCCGAAACGGTCTTCAAAACAACGCCCGACGCCAGCTCAATGTGGTGCGCCAGCTCCTTTGCCGCCGCCTTCGCAACCGCAGTGGCATCGGCTGGGACGAC
>JABGQJ010000087.1 GCA_018648945.1 Victivallales bacterium | reverse complement strand
CGCACGGCGGCGGGGCCTCCCCAGGGGGTTGTCCAGGTATCCCGGCATGCGAGTGCGGCAAGACTCTCGTTCCGGCGCAGACCGGCGGTCTCCGACCAGTGGAACAGATAGGGCGGCTCCGTGCCGATCAGGAGATCCAGCGGGTCCTCGGCCAGGACCAGAAGCGAGGTGGGCAACGAGGGTAGACCGGTATCGAATGAGCGCAGTGTGCCGCCTCGGCCAACGATCAACTTCCCGTCGGCCGAGATGGCCACGAATCCATCGCGGAGCGCGGCGGCGCAAACGGCACTGCCTTCCCACAGGCGCTGAGGTGACACGTCCCCAGCCGCCTTGAGGCCCAGAACTCCGGTCTCAGTGAGGATGATCATGGTCGGGTCTCCCAAGTTCCATCGTTCCCGGGCGCCCAGAGCCGCGATCAGCCGAGGATCATGGACGCCAAATCCCGCGGCAACGTATTCAACCGTTCGTGTCCTGTAGGGGTGACCAGAATGTCATCCTCGATGCGGACACCGCCGATACCCTCTAGATAGACGCCTGGCTCGATCGTAAGTACCATGCCGCGCTTGAGAATCATACCAGTGCCACTGGTCGGGCGCTTGCCGAAGCCGAGCGGCTCATGGGTTTCCAGGCCAAGACCATGGCCCAGGCCATGACGGAACTCCTTGCCATATCCGGCCGCGTCGATCAGTCCCCGGGCGGCCTCGTTCACCGTGTAGCTCCGTACGCCTGGCCGCATTTTGGCGACGGCCGCGTCATGGGCGTCAAGCACCAACTGGTAGATGGGCACCAGGGCCTCGGGGACGCCACCGGTGAAGACGACGCGGGTCGTGTCGCTCCGGTAGCCATCGACTTCGGCACCCCAATCGAAGAGCACCGGCTCGTCCGGACCAACCACTCGGTCGCCGGGCACATGGTGGCAGTTGTAGCTGTTCGGACCGGAAGCCACAATGGTGGCGAACGCCATGGCATCGGCACCGTCCAGACGCATCAGATAGTCCAGCTCAGCGGTGAGATGGCGCTCGGTCTTGCCGATGAAGTAGGCCGCTCCCTTGCCGGTCAGTTCGCGGAAGGCATCCTCCGCGATGGCCATGGCCCGGCGCATCACCGCGATCTCGCCCTCTTCCTTGAGGGCCCGCACCCCGTTGATCGCCTTGGCGATGTCGCACGTCTCAGTTCCATCCAGCGCCTTGGTGAGCGAACGCTCCTGGGGCACGGTCAGGATCTCCTCGCGCAGACCGATGCGCCGCCGCTTGCGCTGCCGGGCCACGGTCGCCAGTCCCGCATGCACCCCCTTCTTGGGCATGGAGATCTCGCAGCCAACACACTCGCGGGTGACCCGCGCCACGAACATGGTGTTGGTGAAAGCCACGGCCCGTGAACGGTCGAAGTAGAGCCCCGTGCACCCCTCGGTGCTGCCGCAGAGGTAGCGCAGGTCTGCGGCCTTGGTGATAAACGCGGCATCCGCCGGCTGCTTGTTGCCACGACGGGCCTGACTCAACACAGCTCGACGGCGGGCATGGAACACAGCGGCGAGATCGGCTTGGCTCATGGAGGATTTCCTATGGTTTGGCCTGCTTGGCCGGACAGCCCCTCAAGGGGAGCGTGTGCCTCCCCACCAACCTGTCTCACGCCGCCCGACTGTCAAGCCCCTATGGTGCCGCGCCAGGCACGCCCAAACCCATGGCCCGCGCCAGCCGATACCCCGGTTTCCCCTCGGGGCCACCACAGACCGACCACTCGGGGCTGCGGGCCATGCCATCGCCGTAGCCACAGATCTCGGTAGTGGAGGAGATGGCGCGGTAGAGACGCTTCAGCAGATCCCTGGCAGGAAGAACAGCACCGTAGTCGAGGCCGAGCTTGTGCAGAACGTCGATGTCTTTCTTCTGGTCCCGCAGGGCCATGCTGCGCCCACCCAGGCAGTGACCGGTGGCGGGCTCGTACCTTGAACAGGGCGGACATATCATACAGCAACCGCGCACAAGCCGGACCGGGATGTCGGGACGCGCCCGCATGGCCCAGATCACTTCAGCCAGATTGTCTTCCTGAATCGGGGCGACGTCGTCCGCCTCACGCCCGCGGTGGAAACAGGTCATGCAGATCAAGTGATGGGGTCGGATGGTGAGTTCGTCAGCAGCAAGGATGGCCGCGACGGTGTCCTCTTTGACCTGCGCCTTCTCCTCGGCAGAGCGAGATGGCAGCAGGGCGGGGAGCCCGCGCGCGATACCCGCCTCGTAGTCGCCGCTCTTCGCACGGGGGCAGCCCTCCCAGGCGGGCGCGTCGCCGCCACTACAGATGGCCCCCGCTTCCGGGATCTCCAAGAACAGTCGTTCGAAGAGATCAATCGCCGGACGCGTATCGCCGGGGACGAGGCCCAGACGCTGCAGGATATCCAGATCCCGCTTTTCCTGGAACCGCGCACCACCACACGAAGCTCCGGCCGCCTCCGGCCTAGCGTAGGCATAAACCGAATCCGCCGCACACACCAACCGCACCGGTTGCCCCGGATCATCCCGGAGCCGGGCCAGCAGGTCGTCCGGGCCAGCGCCCGAGCGACAGACCACACACATGAGCTGATAGGGACGAAGCGTCAGAACGTCGGTTTTCATCGGTTTCTCCATGGCGAGAGTACGTGCCAGACCCTACGTCACCATCCCCCATAACGCAATCCCCGCTCAGATCTGATTGAGCTCCGAGCGGAGCTTGTCATTCAACGACAGCCTCACCGGCGTTGTGACAAGTGTCAGTACCCCGTCCACTCTCCCGAGACCGCCGGGAGATTTACGGGGCCGGTTGCCCGCGATCGACCCCGAATGGGTCGCGTAACAGAGCCCCAGGTTGGCGCCTCGCGCCTACCTGGGGATTGCCGCCGCCGCACGCCCTCGACCCCAAATGGGGTCGCGTAATCCCCACCCCAGAGCGGTACGCAACCCCCGGTGGGGGTGAGGAGGGGAATTGTCCTCCCAGGGCAGCGCCTGCTGGCGCAACCCTGGGCTCTGTTACGCTGCCCCGTCGGGGCAGAACGCCGCTCGGCGCGACGAAGTGTGGGAAACGTCGGGAGAGCCACACTGTGCCATGAATGGGCACGGGGGAATCTCCCAGCATTCCTTGCCGGATCCTAGTGGGACCGATAGGATACTGTGCATTCGTCCTTGGTACTTGACCAGCGCCCACACGGGAGAATCTGCTCGATGGTTTGTGATGGCAACGCACCAGCGAATGGCTTGACGCGGCGGGAGTTCGTGGGGCGGGGAGCGTTGGCGGCGGCGGGAACGGCGGTGGCGGGGGCCGAGGGGGCGACGGCGAAGGGGAAGCGGCCGAATCTGCTGTTTGTGTTCAGCGACGAGCATGCGTGGGACATGCTGGGGTGCTACGGGAACGAGCAGATCATCACCCCTCATCTGGATCGGTTCGCGGGCCAGGGGATTCGGTTCAATCACTGCATCTCGAATTCGCCGGTGTGCACGCCGTACCGGGGGATGCTGCTCTCGGGGCAGCATCCGCTCTGTCACGGGGCGATGGCCAACGATATCCAGATGCTGGCGGGGAATGGGAACTACTTCGGGGAGGTCTTGCGCGACGCGGGCTACCGGACGGGCTACGTGGGCAAATGGCATCTGTACGGCGGCAACCGGAATCGACCGATCCCGGCGGGGCCGTTGCGATATGGGTTCGACGGTACGTTCCTGAGCAACAACTGCCATGTGGACTACCGGCCCGGGCACTGTTACTACTGGAACGAGGCGGGGGAGAAGGTGTTCTTCGAAGAATGGGAGGTGTTCGGACAGACCCGGCAGGCGCTGGATTTCCTGGATGGTTGCTCGGCGGAGGACCCCTTTGCCCTGTTCGTCTCCTGGCATCCACCGCACGACAATGGGCGAACGAAGGACAAGAAGATCTGGCGCTACGAGACGATCCCCGAGCTGATGGGCATGTACGATGAGGACCGGATCAAGCTACGCCCCAACTTCGACTCCAAGGTCCACGACAAGCGGTCGTACCATGGGCATATGGCGATGATCAGCGGCGTGGATGCGGCCTTCGGCTGGCTGATGGAGAAGCTGAGGGAAAAGGGGTTGGACGAGAATACCATCGTGGTCTTCACGGCGGATCACGGGGATTTGCTGGGATCGAATGGCCGGCCCTGGCCCAAGGGATTCCCGGAGGACGGCTCCGTGCGGGTGCCCTTCCTGTTGCGCTGGCCAGAGCGGCTGCCCGCCGCAAGGACGAGCGATTTGCTGCTGGGGTCACTGGACCTCATGCCGACGCTGCTGGGCATGATGGGGTTGGGCGTGCCGAAGACCTGCCAAGGGCAGGATCTCGCACCGGACATCCTCGCCGGTCGGGAAAACACGGTATCGTCGGTGCCCCTCTTCCTGCTGCCTGGCAACTGGCGCGGCGTGTACACGCATCAGTACACCTACTGCACGACCAAGATCCCGAACGAGAAGCTCAAGTTCCGGGCCTTCTACGACAAGCAGAGCGATCCGTTACAGATGCACAACCTGTACGATGACCCGGACCATCGCGTGGCGCAGGAGGAGATGCAGCGGTTGACCGAGGAGTGGCTGGCACGATACGACGATCCGTTCCTGAGTATGCAGGAGATCAACCGCGTCTGCTTCGCCAATGGCCGCAATCCGACCACCAAGAGAGGCCAGACTGGCATCTTGCAGGGACGTCCTCTGGACCTGATCCGGGCGAAGCGAACAGGTCGGTGAGCGGGTCGCGCAGCAAATGGGGACGACACCAGTGACATCCAGAGAGAGAATGCGGGCGGTGCTGAGCGGGGAACTGCCAGATCGGGTGCCGTTCCTGCCGACAATCTACATGGATCACGCCTGCCTGGCCTGCGGCAAGGAGTTCGAGGAAGCGCTCGTCAATCCGGCCTTGGGGCAGGAGTGCATGTTGGGCGCCGCGCTTCGGTATGCAGCGGATGCGGTGCGTTTCTGCATGGGCCCCGAGGAGTCCTGGTATGCGGAGAAGGTCGTGGCCTGGCGCGACGGCAAGCTGATGCAGTGTTCACGCGACAGCGGCGAACCCGAGGGGTACTTCGACGTGGAGGGCGGGGGCAAGTTGATCTCGCTGATGCCCGCGCCGGTTGTCAGGTCGCTGGCTGATGTCGAGGCCATCCGCGTCCCCAGCGCCGCCGAGTACCTGGAACGAGGATGCATGAAGGACGTGGCTCGTTGCGTGCAGGATGCGCACGACCACGACCTCTTCGCGATTGGCATGGCCTCGTCGCAGACGATCAACTTCATGGTCGAGAAACTGGGCAGTGCCGAGGCGGCACTGCTGCTCTTCTACGACGATCCCAAGCTGGTCTGTGCACTCATCGACAAGGCGGTGGCAATCTCCATCGAGAAGGGGAAGGCCTTCATCGCGTCCGGAGTGGACTGTATCTACATCGGGGATTCCTACGCCTCCGCGAGTGTCATCTCGCCGGACATCTACCGGCGGTTCTGCGCGCCCGCCTACGCGGCCGTGGCCCAGGAATTCCATCGGCACGGCGTATTCTGCTACAAGCATTGCTGCGGCAACTACGACCCCCTGCTCGACGATCTCCCCGCCGTTGGCGTGGACGCCATGGATGGCATCGATCCCGACAGCGGCATGAGCGTTCGGCGCACGAAGGAGAGAATCGGGGACGCCCTGACCCTCATGGGGGGGATCAGTTGCCAGACTCTCCTGCATGGCACGCCAGAGGCGGTCTACGCCGAGGCCCGGCGGTGTGTTCTTGACGGCAAGCCTGGCGGTCGGTACGTCCTGGGCAGCGCGTGCGCTGTGCCACGACACGCGCCTCCCGAGAACCTGTTGGCCGCTCGCGCAGCGGCCACCGACCACGGGTGCTACTGAACCCCTACTCGCAGCGGCGTTCTTCCGGGTCGCGGAAGTTGCGGACGCGATGGAAGGTGAGGTAGTTCGCATCGTGCATGCTGTGGGCATCGCCCCAGGCCGTGCGGCTCGCGGCCAAGATGTGGTCACCGTCGAAGACCCAGTCCACGTACTGGAAGGCGTGATTGCCGGAGTCGGGGTGCATGAGCAGGATGCTCTCCGTGCGCCACTCCAGCAGATCGGCGGAGGATACGAGAGCGAGCACATTGCGGACGGCGATGGGGTTGCGTTGCTTGTTGACCAAGCTCCAGTAGCGCTTGCTCTTCGCGTCGTAGCGGATCGTGAATTTCGAGCGGCCGCCGCGAAGCTTGATGAAGCCAGTCTCGGGGTCGAAGGTCTGGGTGGTGCCGTCGGCGCTGATCCGGCAGAGGGCAGCGATCTCGCCGCGTTGGGTCTCGTAGCGCAGGATGTTGACGAGCTTGCCTTGGGGATCGACCACCACATTCCCCTCCAGCCAGCCGGACATCTTGGCGGGATCCCAGGCCGGATCGGAGGCGAGGCGGTTGGTGGCAGTCCAACTGGCGGCCTTGAGCAGGTCGGCATCTGTGGGGGCGCTCATGGCAAAGGTGCGGAACCAGCGCCCCCAGCCCTTCTCTCGCCCATGCTGGTCCTCCATGGCCCGCCAGATCCGACCGTTGTGGACGACGACTGGCACGGGGGCGCAGTGGTAGATGGGCTCCGGCAGCAGAATGCCGTTCTCGGGGCCAGTGGGCGTGGTCCAGGTGTCCCCGCCATCGTCGGAACGGCGGATGACGACCGCCCCAAAGCGCTTGCTGTTGCCGAGGATGTAGAGCGCCCTATTGTGCACGAATAGGGTGGACCAGAATTGGCCCTTCAGTTCGGCCACCCGCTGCCAGGTGACGCCCCGGTCGCGACTGCGGAAGACAGCAGTCGTGTCGAAGGTGGTCTTGGGGCCAAACCAGTCGTGGGATGCGACGTAATCGCCACTGGGCAGGATGGTGATGCTGGGCGAGCCGACGTATTGCCGGGCGGGATCGGGACTGCGACTGATAACGGTGCCCGGCGGAGCGACACCGAGGATCGGGTAGGTCCGGCCCATCTTGAGCTTGGGGGCCAGCAGAATCGCGCCGCTCCAGTTGCCCTGCGGCAGGGCGACCTTCTCGCCCTTCTCGCAGGTCCGGGTGTAGATGGTCATCCGCGTGGGATTGCCGGTGCTGTAGGTGAAGGTGTGTTCGGTGGCCTGCCAGTCCTTGCCAATGATGCTGGCACGGTGCGTGGCGGTGGCGATGAAGATCTCTTCACTGCGCAGGGCAATGAACTCGATGCAGGCCTGGCGTCCCCCATAGGTGCGGGTGAATTGCCAGCCCTGGAACCGCTCGGGAATGCCCTGCCAGAGATACTTGCGGTTGTTGAACCCCCGCGCGCCGTCCCTGAACGCCTCGATCTTGAAGAGCGCGCCGTCGACCACGATGGGGTCGGCGGCGCTCGCCAGGGCAAGGAGCGACAGGGCGGCGGCGGTCCTGGCGGTCATTTGGTGGCCTCGTCGTCCGTGACGACGTAGAGCCGGAGGGTGCTTGGTGGCGGGGGCAGACCGGGGCGGGCCCGGTCGCGGTTGGAGCCTAGGGTTTCCCAGCGCAGGTAGTGGCGTTCGCCCTCCGGTGTGGTGCCTTTGCTGCCGCTCCAGCGGACGCTGATGCCAGGAATCGTCAGCTCCTTGCGATAGGTTTCACGCGGACGCGTGGATTTGGTGGGGATCTTCTCGCCGGTCTTGAGGGTGACGGGATCAACGGCAAAGAGGCCACCGCCGAGCTTCTTGTGACTGAGCGTCTGGCGCAAGCTGCCGTCCTCCTGCACGGTCATCGACCCGCCTCGGACTTCGCAGGGCACAGAGCCGCCGCCGCTGAATTCCCAGCGATAGTCCCAATCGGTGGCCTGGTGGAGGACCCACTTGCCGTCTTCGAAGCGGGCGTTGTAGACCTGGCTCTTGCCGTTGGCATCGTATTTGTGGTAAGTCAGGACGACGCGCTTCTCAGCATCGAAGCCGATGCAGTGACCCATGTTGATCATGCCCTGCTTGACTGGAGTTGGATCGACGATCACGCCCTTGGTGACCGGTGTGATGGGCAGTGTCAGCGGCGTGCCATCCACGGTCTCCCAGTGCTTCAGGTCGGCACTGCGGGCGTAGGACAGGTGGTGGTTGGTCTCGCAGCCGCCGTGCACGCGCCACATCCAGAGCAGATGGTAGCGCCCGTCGGGACCGAGCTTGGGACCATTGGCGTAGGCATTCACCTTGCCCTGCCCGTCGGTGAGGGGCTGGTCCAGCATCCGCTTCCAGGTACGGGTGGCGTGATCGTACATATTGTAGATCTCGTTGCCGTTGCCGCTGTGCCCATCGCGGTAGTGGAAGACGAAGACGCCGTCGGGGCCGTTCATGAACCGCGGGTAGGTGCAACGCTTCTCGTTGCTGCCGACCATGCTCTTGACGCGCACGAAGGAGGTCGCGTCACCGGGCTCTTCCGTGCGGTAGTAGATGAGCGGGACGCAGTGCATGTTGCCGCTGAGGTGCAGGTAGCCGTCGGCGTCCTCGGCCATGGTGACATAGTTGTGGCTGTCCCAGCCCACGCTGGTGTCGAGAACCTTCCGCTCTTGCCACGTATCCGACCCCAGGTCGCGGCCAACCACGGTGAGTTGCCGCTTGTCGTCGTAGAAGGCGGCAAACTGCCGGGTCTTGGTGGTCAGCAGGGAGAAGCCCACCGGATGGCCCGACCACACCTTGCTGATCTCGATGCTTTGCTTCACGCGGGGCGCTCCTTGGGCGATGCCGGCCAATAGGGTCAGAACGATGGGAATGGGGCGGAATGTCATGCCTGTTCCAGTTTGTAGGTGCGGATCTCGAAGGGCTTGAGGATCAGTTCCACGGGTGTTGTGCAAGGGGTGCGGGATTCCTCGGTCCATTCCAGCAGGTTGGTTTCGACCAGCTCGGTTGCGCTGGCCACAGTCAGCGTGGCGGGGGACCGGCGCCCCTTGATCTCAACGAGCCGGATGACCCATTCATTGCCCTTTTCTGCACGTTTGAGGACTTTGAGGGAGACTCCGTCGCTGGCGATGCTGATCGGGAGCACGGCGCTGCCGGCCAGCCCTGGCAGGACCACGGGCGGCTGGTTGAGCATGGCGGCCTGCTGCTGCACGTCCGACTCGATCAGGGAACCGGTGTGGGGGAGCAGGCTGTAGGTGAAGGTGTGCTCGCCGAGATCCGCATCAGGATCGGGTTCGGTGGGGGCGCGCAACAGGTTCAGATCGAGGACATGGTCGCGGACTTTGTGCCCGTATTTGCAGTCGTTCAGCAGGGCCATGCCGCCGTCGTGGTCGGAGAGGTCGATGTACCTGTGGCAGGCGACCTCGAACTTGGCCATGTCCCAACTGGTGTTGCGATGGGTGGGGCGCTTCACGTAGCCATACTGGATGTCGCAGGTAGCCTCACTGGCGAGCACGGTGGTGGGGAACTCGACCCGGAGCATTTTGTGGCACTCCTGCCAATCGATCCAGGTCTCGAAGTCGAGACGCTTGGCATTGGGGGGCAGGGCAATGGTCTGGGTGATGCGGCTCTGGCCGATGGCCAGCTCGAAGCGTAGGGCGGACCGGGCAGGACCAAGCGTGATGGACTGGGCAGCGACTGGGCGCTGGTTCTCCACCAACTCGCCTTCGTAGTAGACATCCACCTCCCACGCGTCCCAGTTCTGGGGACGGTCGATGTAGAGGCTGAAGAGGTTGCCCATCTCGCCCTCGGGGAGCACGGAGATGCCGGTCTCCTTGTCGATGGCAGCGATCAGTGTGGCATCCTCGGCGAACTCGTAGCGCACCAAGGCGTTCTCCAGCACCAGATCCGTGCCGGGGGCTGCGGTTGCGGTTGCGGACCCCTTGCGGAGGGTCAGGAAGCCGAGGGCGGGAATCTCGACCAGAGCGACGGGGCCGCCTGGCTCGGTCTGGACCGGGACCGGTTTGCCGTCGGCGGTCACGGCGAGAGCGGCCCAGTCGGCGGGTAGGCGGACCGTGCCGTTGTAGGGTGCCGATAGAGAGTTGAAGAGGGTCAGTGCACCATCCTCGGCAGCGAGCAACTGTCCGGTGGCCTGTTGGATGAGCGCGTCGCATTCGGCGATACAGGCGGCGTGTTCCGCCTCGGTCACTTCGTAGACCTTCTGAATGGAGGAGCCCGGGAGGATGTCGTGGAATTGGTTGATGAGAAGCGTTTTCCAGATTCGATCCAGCTGCTCGCGAGGGTACTGGTCCGCAGGCAGCAGGGCGCAGAGCATTTCGGTTTCGCGCAGCTTGAGCTCCAGCTTGCGGTTGCCCTTTTTGGTGCGGGCCTGAGTGGTGAGCGTGCCGCGATGCAGTTCCAGGTAGAGCTCGCCGTGCCAGGTCTCCAGTTCGTCCGCGTAGCTCTTCAGGCGCTCGAAGAAGTCGTCCGCTCGCCCGAAACTCAGTTTGGGGGAGCCGTTCAGGGCCTGGCAGCGCAGACCGCGCTCGATGTATTCCTCCTTGGGGCCGCCGCCGCCATCGCCGATGCCGAACAGCGAGATGAATTCGGAGATCAGCCCGTTTTCCTTGAAGCGGCGCTGGGCCTGGCCCATCTGGTTCGGCATCAGGTTGGTGTTGTAGGTGTTCTCCGGCGGGAAGTGGGTGAGGACTTCGGTACCGTCGATCCCGCGCCACATAAAGGTGTTGTGGGGGAATTCGTTGTGGAAGCTCCAGGAAATCTTCTGGGTAAGGAAGAAATCGCAACCCGCTTGTTGGATGATCTGCGGCATGGCGGCGGAGTACCCGAATACGTCGGGAATCCAGAGGTTGGTCACATCCACGCCGAACTCGTCGCGGAAGAAATTCTTACCGTGGACAAACTGACGGACCATGGACTCGCCCGAGATCAGGTTGCAGTCGGCCTCGACCCACATGCCGCCCTGGCATTCCCAGCGCCCGTCGGCAACGGCCGTCTTGATCTTCTCGTACAGATCCGGGTAGTGCTCCTTGACCATGGCGTAGTGCTGTGGCTGGCTGGCACCAAAGACGTAGTCGGGATAGCGGTCGATCAGCCAAAGCTGGCTGGCGAAGGTGCGGCCACTCTTGCGGATCGTTTCGCGCACGGGCCAGAGCCAGCCGGTATCGATGTGGGCATGGCCGATGGCGGTGACATCCATGTCGCCCGGATTGGGCGGTACGTCCCAGAGTGGCTGCAGAACCGCGCGGGCCGCCGCCGCATTGTCGGGATCGTCCGCATAGGCATCGATGGCCTGGTTGAGGACGTGGAGCACGACGTTGCGCCTCGGCGCGTTCTCGGGGAGGGCGTGGAAGAGGTCGAAGAGCACATCGAAGTCCAGCAGCAGGCCCCAGACCTCCAGATCGAAGACCACCAGGTCCAGGTAATTCACCCGCCCTGTGTAGGTGCCGTGGCGGGTGGGGGCGTTGCGCTCGGCATTGGGTTGGCGATCAATGCCGAAGAGCTGGTTGGCGGCAGCTTCGAGCCACAGTTCCACCTGCTCGCCGCCCTGGCAGCAGTCGAAGAGCCGGAGGATGTCCTTGCCATAGTGCACGTCAAAGACGGATTGGTTGGTCAGGCTGTAGAGAGGGCAGCCGGAATCGTCGAAGATCAGGCCTTCGCCATTGACGTTGAGGTGGGCGGCGACGGTCCGGCCGGCCCATTCCTCGGGGACTTGGGCACTCAATCTGAACCAGGCGCTCTGCCAAGCGCTGCCCCAGACCTCGCCGGGATTGATGGTCCGGTATTCGGCCGCCAGCCGGTCGGCATAGGCGACGGGCTCGTCGCTGACCATGACTTCGGCGGTGAACGGCACGCTCGCCCGCAGTACTTCGCAACGCTTGAGCTTGGCGATGAAGTTGCGCGTGCGGTTCTCGTGCAGTTCGCTCAGTTCTCTGCGCATGGGGCCGGTCCCTTGGGTGGGTGTTGTCAGGGTGAGAGTCACCGCAAAGAAACCACGCCAACAGGCGAAAGCAAGCTCCGGGGTGGACACGAAAAACGCCCACCCGACGGAGGTCGTCGAGTGGGCGCCTAAAAAGACACCCCGACAGGTCTGGGAGAGAGAAGAGAGAGGAGGAGAGAAGTAATGAGGAGGAGAGAGCCTGCCGGGGCGCTAACTCTAAGTTGTTAAAGAACTTTCGGTACCTTCTAACCACACAGATAGATGCAGGTTGCAGAGCGATGTTCCCACGTTTTCCAGAAAAAAACGCACGCCCTGCCTGGGGCGTGGGAAATGGCTCAGAGAGCCGGTGCGGAGCGCCTGGTGGACGGGCGGAATGGCGGGGGATTGCAGGCACGTTTCTGCCCGGAAGCCGAAGGCGCATGTCTCTGCCCAAGTTGCCCCACTTTCGCGCGGGGGCGCTTCAGGCGACGGGCTTGGGCTTCACAAAGACTGCCGGGCGCACGTAGACCGGCTCGAGGCTGGCGATCATGGCGGGGTGATCGGGGGGCCACGGCCAGTCGGCCCGCAGCAGATGCCGGGCATCCACCGCAGACACGCGCAGGAGGCGGGCCCCAAGGGCGTCCCCCAACAGGTCGCTCACCGGGTCTTGGGCGGTGACGAGAGCAGCATAGCAGTCGACCGAGAGCTCTGGGGGATTGATCACGGCTGGGGTGCCCGTTGGGGTCAAACCATCCTCGCCCAGTTGGTAGGTGGACAGAACGACCTGCTGGCGGCGGGCATCGTGGAGCACGGCCACGGTATCGCCGATGCCTAGGCCCGTGGCTTCGCGGGCGAGCGCCAGACTGCTGGGCACGCCGCGGACGGTGGCGCCGGTGCCGGCGCAGACGCCGAGCACCCAGGAGATGCCGACCCGAATCCCCGAGAAACTGCCGGGACCGGTGCCCACGGTCCACCGCTCGATGCTGCTCAGTTCCAGATCCAGGGCGGACACCGTGTCGAGCAGCCAGGGGACGAGTCTCTCGTCGCTGGCGCGGCCGTGGGCCGCGAGGGTGCAATTGGCCAGAACGCGATCATCGTCGGCCACGGTAAAGGCGGCGGCGAGGGAGGTGTCGAGGGCAGCGTGGATCATGGCTTTTCCCCATGGTTGTCTTCCCTGTCTGAAACAAGCCACGCAGGCAACACGATCTGCCGTTGCCCTTCGGACAGATGGCTCAGGCGAACGATGCCCGTGCCCTGCCCATCCAGCAGGCCAGCGATGCGTTCGGGCCACTCGACCACGGTCACGGCGTCCGGCGCGTAGAGGTACTCCTCGATGCCGAAGGCCAGCGCGGACTCTTCACTGTCGATCCGGTACATGTCCAGATGGAAGAAGAGCATGCCGCTCGGGCATGGGTACTCCTGGACCACCGTGAAGGTGGGGCTGGTGACCGGTTCCTCGATACCGAGGCCGCGGGCAATGCCCCTTGAGAGCACGGTCTTGCCGGCGCCGAGATCGCCGTACAAGGCCAACACCATGCCTGCGCGCAGCCGCGCAGCCAGACGGCGCCCGAGGTCCTCGGTCGCCTCATCGGAGGCAGTGACTAGCGTGACGGTGTCGATATTCATGGCGGTCCCACGTGCAGCAAACGGGAGATCGGCGTCTTCCTGACGAACTGGAATGGTCGGGGCTGCACTCGGTCGAGTGACAGCCCCGAACTATATCCCATCAGCGACTGGACGCCCAGCCGCCTGGCGTTCAGCCTAGCGCTGGGGCTGGGGTCGCCGCCGCTGGGGCCGTCCCGCCTGGGATGCCCCGCCGCTTGTGCGGGACGCCATGCTTCCACCCGAACGCCCACCGCCGCCTGAGCGGGAGCCACCGCCAGAACGACCACCGCCGGAGCGGTTGCCCTGAGGCTGCCGGGAATGGCGCTGGTTGGCGCTTTGCGGACGGTCCGCCGGGCTGGAGCGCCGGGGGAAGTCCACGTCCTGCACGGGGATGTCCTTGCGCAACAAGCGCTCGATATCCCGCAGGAACTGGCCCTCCTCAGTGCTGACCAGGGATCGGGCCGTGCCCTCGGAGCCGGCGCGACCGGTACGCCCGATGCGATGCACGTAGTCCTCAGGGATGTTGGGCAGGTCGAAGTTGACCACGTGGGGGAGTTGATCGATGTCGATGCCGCGGGAGGCGATGTCCGTGGCGATGAGGGCGCGAACCCGGCCGGCCTTGAAGCCAGTGAGGGCGCGGGTGCGGGCGGACTGGCTTTTGTTGCCGTGGATGGCTTCCGCCTCGATACCGTCGCTGACCAACTGCTTGGCCAGGCGGTTGGCACCATGCTTGGTGCGCGTGAAGACGAGCACTTGGCTCCAGTCCTCGGTCTGGATCAGATGCGAGAGCAAGGCACGCTTCTGGTCACGCGCCACGTGGTGCACGATCTGGGTCACGCTCTCGGCCGCCGTATTGCGCCGGGCGATCTGGATCTGCACCGGGTTGTGCAGCAGGCTGTTGGCCAAGTCCTGCACGGAGTCGGGATAGGTGGCGGAGAAGAGCAGGTTCTGACGCTCGCGCGGCAGCAGGCGCATGATGCGCTTGATGTCGTGGATGAAGCCCATGTCGAGCATGCGGTCGGCCTCATCCAGTATCAGGGTCTCGACCTGCGAGAGGTCGGCGACCTTGCGACCCGCGAGGTCGAGCAGGCGGCCGGGAGTGGCCACGAGGACATCGATGCCGCGCCGAAGTTTGTCGATCTGGGGTTGGATGCCGACACCGCCGAAGACCACGGTCGTGCGCAGGCGCAGGTTGCGACCGTAGATCTGGAAACTGTCGCCCACCTGGGCGGCAAGCTCGCGCGTCGGGGCCAGGACGAGCACCCTCGGGGTCCGCCGGGAGTGTCCCTCGGAGAGGAGTTGGAGGATCGGCAGTGCGAAAGCTGCGGTTTTCCCCGTGCCCGTTTGGGCGCCGGCTAGGACATCTCGTTCGTCGAGGATGGCGGGGATGGCTTCGGATTGGACGGGGGTCGGGGTCGTGTAGCCCTGCGCGTCAACGGCACGCAGGAGTTCGGCCCGAAGGCCAAAGTTGCTGAAGGACATGAATTGGTTCCATACGACAATACGCCTACCCTGCAAGAGAGAGGGCCGGTCTAGGAATGGGTTATGTAGAAGTAGGATACTTGGAGTGAAGCCGAGATGACTCGGGATAAACCACGCCAGAGCGTGCACTGACCGGATAGTGCTCCCAGAGCCCATTACTATAGTTCCACAACTCCCGATTGGCTAGGCGGATGGCATGGATCGCTTGATCGTGGGCCGACCCGATCCTACAGTTCCGGCGCGTTGACTACACCCCATTCCGGAGAATCCCCGATGCTGTTGAAACCGACGGTTCTTGCCGATACCCGCTGCGAATGTGGCGAGGGTCCGCTCTGGCACCCCGACGAAAAAGTGGTGTATTGGGTGGACATCCCCAAGGGGCAGCTCTTCCGCTACGACCCCGCGACCGGAAACCACGAGCAGCTCCTCGAAGGCCCCGCCATCGGTGGCTACACGATCCAGGCAGACGGTGCGCTGCTGCTATTCATGGCGGAAGGCGCGATTCGGGAGTGGCGCGCGGGAGTTCTGCGGACCCTGGTCGAGAGCATCCCCGGTGAGGAAGGCAGCCGCTTCAACGATGTCATTGCCGATCCCGAGGGGCGGGTCTTTTGTGGGACCATGCAGCAAGGCGATTCGCCCGGGCGCTTGTACCGCCTCGACACCGACGGGACTCTGACCATGCTCGTGGAGGGCATTGGCTGCTCCAATGGCATGGGCTTCACCCCGGACCGCACGGGTTTCTACCATACCGACTCGCCCGCGCATCTGATCTACCACTATGACTACGATGCAGCTACCGGAGAGATCGGCAACGGGCGTATCTTCATGGAGACCCCCGACGAGAGCGGTGTGCCGGACGGCATGACGGTGGACGCGCGAGGCTGCATCTGGAGCGCCAAGTGGGATGGCTGGTGCCTGGAGCGCTACAGCCCCGAGGGCAAGCTCATGCAACGCCTCCCCATGCCTGCCAAGAAGACCTCCTGCATCACCTTCGGCGGCGAGGACTACATGGACATGTACCTCACTGCCGCCCGAGGCCAAGACCGGGCCAACGAGGGGCCGGCCGCCGGGACGCTGATGCATCTGAATCTCGGCATCCAGGGCGTGCCCGAGTTCCGTAGCCGGGTCTCCTGGTAGGGCGAGGGGGGAAATGCAGAAGTGAGAGGTGAGAATGCAGAATGGGTGCTGCGTTCTGCACAGGGCTGCGGGCATGGCGGTAGTCACCGGCGTGGGCCGGGCTGTGGTACGTGGACGGAAGGGACGGAAGGGACGCAAGGGACACAAAGGACGATGGACAGAATGGACGGGCAGCTGGGGCGGCGCGCCTTGTTCCTGTGTCCATCGTCCATGCTGTCCATGCTGTCCATGTCGTCCATTTGCCAGGGCCGGCAAGGAGAGTGGCAACGAGCCAGTTGGGGCGCATGGCATCGGCACCAGGCTGACGGCCCGCGCCACTGGCAGAGGGAGGAGAGGCCGGCTGGAAGCCGGCGCTCCCGGCGGCGGGCGCTAGTTTCTCATTCCTGGCCCAGAATCCTGGCATCTGCAAATGCAGTGAGAAGCATTTCCCTATTGGCTGTGCTTGTCCTCAAATACCGACGCTTCCCGGCGGGCAGTATGGTCGTGTTGCCATCTCCTGCCACAATCTCTTGGCTCTCCTCCCCCATGCTCGCCAACAAGGTGAGGTCGCGGGAATTCATGGGGAGTTCAAGCTCCTTGTCGCCCGATATATGCCAGTAGACGGCATACAGATCCCCTTTCCTCTCGAAGGTGAAGGCAATCACTTCTCTTTCCCCATGGGCGACACCTGGGATCGGGGTATAGGGAACGAGTTCAAGAGAATCCTCTTCGTCCAGCAGAAGGATGAACTCCCGCTCGGGATCGCGCAGCATCTGTTTCTGTTCGTCGGAGAGCCATTTCCTCTCCCGCGCGATTTCCCAGCGTCTGAAGACCTCGAAGTTGTCAGCCGTCCTCGGATGCTGCGCCAGCTTTGCCGGATCAGCGTGGATGGAGATAGGGCAGTCCCATGCGGCCGCTTTGCTGGTGACAAACTCCAGTTGGTCAGGCTGTGTCCCGATGGTCTCCTCGCTGGGAGGCCAGTACCCAAGCCAGCCGAAGTTCAGGCGGGTGAAGTTGTCCTGCATTCTTGGCGCCTCGCGCAGGGGATGCCTGACGGTCTCCTCCTTCAGTTTCTCGGGCCGGAAGATATCGAATGCATTCCCGCCGGTCAGCATATGCCAACTGAAATGGGTCTTGGCCGCTCCCTCCGCGAATATGGGTTCGGGTGTCAGTTTCTTGAAAACCCGATGCTGGGCGCCGGCTACATGGTACCAGAACGGGGGGTTCACACCTTCTGAACCATCGAAGTAGATGAACTCGAACCCAGCGT